>CALMNP010000116.1 GCA_937868875.1 uncultured Bacillota bacterium
TGGTTGAGCGTTCACGCGAGAGCACTTCCTTGGTTATGCATGGCTTCTCCCTACCTAGGTTGTCCACTGGGGCGGCCGCCCGCCGCAGGCACGCTGCGCTGCGTCCACCCGGCCTCCCCCTACAGTTGGCGATTGCGCAGGCCGCCTCCTTCTTCGGAGGGAAGTGACCGAAATATAGAGAATCAGTCTGGATGGCAGGGAGACCTGCCCCCCGATCCCACTTCAGGAAGAGGTCCTACCTCCATGAGCCAGCCGCGACGCATTGTCATATCAGGGTACGTGGGATTTGGCAACGTCGGAGATGAGGCCATCCTTACGGCCACGCTGCGGGAACTGCGTTCCGCCCTGCCGGATGTGGACGTGGTGGTACTGTCGGCTGATCCCGCGGACACCAGCCGCCAGCACGAGACGGCCTCCGTCCACCGCCTGCACCCGCTCCCCGCCCTTTGGCGAAGCGACCTGCTTCTGTTCGGCGGCGGCGGGCTGCTGCAGGACTACACCAGCCAGCGTTCGCTCTTCTACTACCTGGGCATTATCATGGCGGCCCGGCTGTTGGGGAAGCGTACCATGGTCTACGCCAACAGCATCGGCCCCGTGCTGCGGCCGAGCAGCGTGCGTCTGGCCGGCTGGGTCCTGAACGGCGTCGACGCCATCACGGTCCGCGACCGGGCCTCCGCCGACGAACTGCAGCGCCTGGGAGTCCGGCGTCCGCCCGTTGCCGTCACCGCCGACCCCGCCCTTCTGCTGCCCCCGGCGACAGCGGAGGAGGGCGCCGCCTTCTGCCGCACCCACGGCATTGAACCAGAGGCCGGCCCCATCGTGGCCATCGCTATTCGGCCCTGGCGAACCCAGGCCCACGTGGCGGGCGTGGCCCGCCTGGCCGACCACCTGGTGCGGACCTACCAGGCGCAAATCGTTTTCTTTCCCGTCCAGCCGGCGCAGGACGAGCCTGTGCTGCGCCAGGCCGCGGCCCTGATGCGTGAGCCCAGCCACGTGCTGCCCGAGGACATCGGCCTGCAGGGCGTTCTTTCCCTTTTGTCCCTTGCCCGCCTGGCCGTGGGCATGCGCCTGCACGCCCTGATTTTCAGCCTGGTGCAGGCGACGCCGGCCCTGGGCATTATCTACGACCCCAAGGTCGAGCACTTCCTGGAGGACACGGGGATACAATCGCTGGGCACAGCCTCGGACTTCGATGCCGACCAGGCGATAGCCACGGTGGACCGGCTCTGGCCCTCGCTGACGGAGCGCAGGCAGGGTCTGCAGGCGCAGCGGGAAGCAGCGCGGACCCGGGCCCGCCGGAATGTGGAGTGGGTGGCCCGGCTGCTGCAGTCAGGGGGGCCGCAGGCGTGACGGATGAAAGCAGAGGGATCAAGAGGTCCCGGACGGAGCGCGTCCGAGTCCTGGGCATCGGCTTCGACCCGCTGACCCTGCAGGAGGCCGCCGATCGCGTTCAGGAATTCGTCGCTTCCGGCAAGCCCCACATGGTGGTTACGCCGAACCCGGAAATCGTCTATACAGCCCAGTTCGACTCCGACCTCCGGCACGTGCTGCTGGAGGCCGACCTGGTGACGGCGGACGGCACCGGCATCGTCTGGGCCGCCGGCCACATCGGGCAGCCGGTGCCGGAGCGCGTCACCGGCATTGAACTGGCCGAGGAGGTCATGCGGCGCGCTGCGGCTAGCGGCTACGGTCTGTACCTCCTGGGAGCCAGGCCGGGGGTGGCGGAGGAGGCGGCCGCCAGGCTGGCGGAGCGATTCCCCGGTCTCCGCATCGTGGGGACGCATCACGGCTACTTCGGCCCCGACCAGGAGCCGGCGGTGCTGGACGCCGTCCGCTCCGCCCGGCCCGACCTGCTCTTTGTGGGCCTGGGCGCGGCGCGTCAGGAGAAGTGGATGGCGGCCCACGGCGGCGAACTGGGCGTCCCGGCAAGTATCGGCCTGGGTGGTTGTCTTGACGTGTGGGCCGGCCGCCTGGCCCGCGCGCCGCTGCTTTTCCGGCGACTGCGCCTGGAATGGCTCTACCGTCTGGGAAAGGAACCGCGTCGTTTTTGGAGAATGCTAGCACTGCCGAAGTTTGTTCGGGCCGTCCGCCGCTACGGGTCATCGCCCATGGGGGAGCCCGCTCCGGTGGACCCACGTGCGCCCGGGCCGACTGTACGTCAACAAGGAGGCATTGAAGCCAACGTGAGCGACAAGCACCAGGACCTCAAAGATATCGCCCTCAGCCTGCGCCGCGACATTCTGGAAATGACCACTGCGGCCAAGTCGGGACACGCCACCAGTTCGCTGTCGGCCGTGGAGCTGCTGACCGCCCTGTTCTTCCGCGTCATGAAACTGGACCCGAAGAATCCGGACTGGCCGGAGCGCGACCGCTTCCTCCTCTCCAAGGGCCACGCCAGCCCCGTGCTCTATTCCGCCATGGCGGAGCGGGGCTTCTTTCCCAAGGACGAGCTTGGCACCTTCCGCCGCCTGAACTCACGGCTGCAGGGGCACCCCACGGTTCACAAGCTTCCCGGCGTCGAAATCGCCAGCGGCTCTCTGGGACAGGGCCTCTCCCAGGGCGTGGGCATGGCCCTCGGCGGCAAGATGGATAGGGCCAACTGGCGGGTCTACGTCGTCCTCGGCGACGGCGAGCTGCAGGAGGGCCAGAACTGGGAGGCCGCCATGGCCGCGCCCTTCTACAAGTTGGATAACCTCTGCGCCATTGTGGATTACAACGGGTTGGAGACGGATGGACCCATCGAGCAGATCATGGGCCTGCATCCCCTGGATGAGAAGTTCCGGGCCTTCAACTGGCATGTCATCAACATCGACGGTCACGACTTCGATCAAATCCTTCAGGCCCTCGAGGAGGCGGCGGCCACCCGGGGCAAGCCAACCATGATTCTGGCCAAAACTCTCAAGGGCAAGGGCGTGTCCTTCCTGGAGAACGCCCTGGGCTGGCACGGCGTTCCGCCCAAGCCGGAAGACCTGGAAAAGGCCCTGAAGGAACTCGTCTAGAGGAGGCGCCCACGCATGCCTGAACTGATCGCAACCCGCGACGCCTATGGCCAGGCCCTGGCGGAGCTGGGCGGAGAGAACCCCAATGTGGTTGTGCTGGACGCGGATCTGTCCAAGTCCACCAAGACCGCTGAGTTTGGTAAGAAGTATCCCGACCGCTTTTTCAACGTGGGCATCGCCGAGGCCAACATGGTAGGCATGGCGGCGGGGCTGGCGCGGACCGGCAAGATCCCCTTCGTCAGCACCTTTGCCATCTTCGGCACCGGGCGGGTCTACGACCAGGTTCGCAACGCCGTCACCTACCCGCACCTGAACGTGAAGTTGGCCCTTTCCCACGCCGGCGTCACGCTGGGCGAGGACGGCGCTTCCCACCAGATGATTGAGGACCTGGCCCTGATGCGGGCCCTCCCCGGCATGACCGTGGTCGTGCCGGCCGATGCGACGGAGACGAAGAAGGCCGTCAAGGTCCTGGCGGCCATGAACGGTCCCGCCTACCTGCGACTCGGCCGTCCGCCGGTGCCGGTGCTGTTCGACGACGGGTATCAGTTCCAGATCGGCAAGGCCCCCCGGCTGCGCGACGGCAAGGATGTCGCTATCCTGGCCTGCGGCGTGCTCGTCGGGGAGGCCATGCAGGCCGCCGAGCAGTTGGAGAAGGAGGGCGTCTCCGCCCTGGTGCTCAACGTCTCCACCATCAAGCCCCTGGACGAGGAGGCGGTGGTGGCTGCGGCACGGCAGTGCGGCTGCGTCGTCACGGCCGAGGAGCACAACGTCATGGGCGGCCTGGGCAGCGCCGTGGCCGAAACCCTGGCGCGCCGGCTGCCGACGCCCATGCGCCTCATCGGCGTGCAGGATACCTTCGGCGAATCGGGCAAGCCCGACGAGCTGTTGGAGAAGTATGGCCTGAAGGCCCACCACATCGTGGACGCGGCCCGTGACGTGATGATGCTCAAGAAATAGGCCTGATGCTTTCCCAACGCCTGGCCCCTCTCCCTCAGGAGAGGGGCTTTTATTTTCTCCCGGAACCATTGTCTTCCTCTCTACGTCAACCTCGTGGAAACTTCTACAAAATGTAACGAAAAGGAAGGACAAGGGTCAGGTAGCGTCGAAGCAACAACCCAGCTCGGACCGGGGGTGTGGAGCCTTCCCAATACGCCTTTTCCTGGTCCGACCGGAAGGGAGCGGGTCGCCTGTGCTCCCCTTCCGTTCTTGGACAGCCACGGGCAGAAATTTGTGCTCGGGAGCGAAAGCCTTGTGATGATACAATTCCGCGGGGTCAGCAAGATCTACCCCAACCATGTCGCTGCTCTGCGAAACGTGAACATCGCCGTCGACAAGGGGGAGTTCGTGTTCATCGTCGGCCCCAGCGGCGCCGGCAAATCCACCCTCGTCAAGTGCATCTACCGGGAGGAATTGCCCACCCGGGGCAGCATCGTCGTGGACGGCCGCGACGTCACCAGCCTGAAGCCGTCGGCGGTGCCCTACCTGCGCCGCGACGTGGGCGTGGTCTACCAGGACTTCAAGCTGCTGCCCAACAAGACCGCCTACGAGAATGTCGCCTTTGCCCTGGAGTGCACGGAGGCGTCGCAGCGGGAGATCGCCAAGCGGGTTCCCGCTGTGCTGGAGCTTGTGGGCATGAAGGACAAGGTCAAGGCCCTGCCCATTCAACTGTCGGGCGGCGAGCAGCAGCGGATCGCCCTGGCCCGGGCCATCGTCAATAGTCCTGCGGTCATCGTGGCGGACGAACCCACCGGCAATCTGGATCCGGACAACTCCTGGGCCATCATACGCATTCTGCTGGAACTCTCCCGCATGGGGGCCACGGTGGTCGTGGCCACGCACGAGAAGCACATCGTCAACAACCTGAAGCAGCGGGTCATCGCCATGGACCGGGGCGAAGTGGTGCGGGACGAGGAGAAGGGGGCGTACGGCCGTGAGGCTTAGTACGTGGCGGTACGCCTTCAGGGATGCTGCGGGCTCCTTCCGCGCCAACCGGTTCAGTTCGCTCTCGGCCATCGCCACCGTCTCCGTCAGCCTGCTCATGCTGGCCCTGTTCCTGGTCGTGGCCATCAACCTGGACAGCATGGCCACCACCCTGGAGAACCAGGTGGAGATCAAGGCCTGGCTGGACCCCGCCCTGAAGGACGAGGACATCGGCCGTCTTTCCGATCAGGTCAAGTCCTTCCCCGGCGTCCAGAGCCTGACCTACGTCAGCGCTAAAGAGGCCATGGAGAAGCTGGCCGACCGGCTGGGCAACCAGCAGGCCCTGGAATACGTGGGGACCAACCCCCTGCGCGCTTCCTTTGAAGTGAAGGCCCAGCGGCCCGACGACGTCGCCCCGGTGGCCCAGGCCATCACCAGCCTGGTTGGGGTTCAGAAGGTGGACTACAAGAGCGACACCGTGGACAAGCTCTTCCGAATCACCCGGGCCCTGCGCGTGTTCAGCCTGACCCTGGTGATCGCCCTGGCCCTGGCGACCATCTTCATCATCTCCAACACCATCCGCCTGACGGTCTTCGCCCGGCGCCGCGAGATCACCATCATGAAGCTGGTCGGAGCCACAGACGCCTACATCCGCCGGCCCTTTGTCCTGGAAGGCGTGTTCTTCGGGCTGGTGGGTTCGCTCATCGCTGCCGCCCTTTCCTCCTGGATCTACACCGGTTTCCTCCGGTTTGCCGCCGCCAACCTGCCGTTCTTTGAGATCGTTCCCGGCGCCCCGCTGCTGCGCAACCTCACCCTGACCCTGCTGGGCCTGGGCGCCGTGCTGGGAGCCCTGGGCAGCGCCGTTTCCGTTCGCCGCTTCCTTCGCGTCTGAGAGGGCGCGTTGACTCTTCCCGCCGAGGTGGTTGCCGTGTCGTTGGATCGTTCCTCTGTCCCTGTTGCTCAGGTTCGCCGGTCCTGGCTCAGGCGTCTGGTTGCCGGGGCTCTTATGGCCTGCCTCGGGTTCAGCCTGGTTGCCGTGAATCCTGCGCCGGCCAGGGCCGACGTCGCACAAGACCTGCAGAAGCTGCAGCAACAGCAGGACGATCTCAACCGCCAGATCGAGCAGCTGCGGAATCAGAAGACCCGCACGCAGGCGGAGTACAACAAGGTCCAGAGCCAGATCAAGCAGAAGCAGGCGCAGCTCAAGAAGCTGCAGCAGGATCTGGCCTACCTGGAGTCCCAGTTCCAGCAGACCAGCAGCGACGTGGCCGAGGCCGAGCAGGATCTGGCCGATGCCGAGGCCCGTCTGAACGAGCGGCAGAACCTGCTGGAAACGCGCCTGCGCACCATGTATGAGGAAGGCACCGTCAGCTACCTGGAGGTGCTCCTCGCGGCCAAGGATTTCGGCGACTTGCTGAGCCGGTTCGAACTGCTCAAGGAGATTGTGGCTCAGGATGCGGACCTGCTGAAGCAGGTCAAGGCCGAACGTGAAGAGGTGGCGGCCAAGAAGGCGACCCTGGAGGAGAAGAAGGCGCGCATCGCCAGCCTCAAGGACCAGACCGCCAGCCAGAAGGCCTCGGTGGCCCAACTGACCTCCGACCTGAAGGCGAAGCAGGGCCAGCTGGCCGTCAACCTGCGTGAGCTGGAGAAGCAGGAAGACCAGCTGATCGAGAGGTCCAACGAACTGGCCCAGCAGATCAGCGCCATCCAGGCCCGCTTGGGTCTGAAGCGGACGGGCAAACTGTCCATGATGTGGCCGGTCATCGCTCCCATCACCTCACCCTTCGGCAACCGCTACCATCCCGTTCTGAAGAAGTACAAGATGCACACCGGCCTTGACCTGGGGGCCAAGATGGGCACCGCCATCAAGGCGGCGGAGAGCGGCACGGTCATCATGGCCCAGTGGGACTCCGGTTACGGCAACATGACGGTTATCGACCACGGCGACGGCATCTCCACCCTGTACGGGCACCAGTCCAAGCTGGCCGCGAAGGCCGGCGACAAGGTGGCCAAGGGTCAGGTCATCGGCTACGTGGGCAGCACGGGCATCAGCACCGGCCCGCACCTGCACTTCGAGGTGCGCGTCAACGGCCAGGTCAAGAACCCCCTGGACTATCTGCCGCCCCGCTAGTCGGCAAGGCGCCCGCAGCAGCCCTCCCGGTGACCGGGAGGGCTGTGTCGCCAGGGCCTTTCGTTGACCACCCCTGGGGCCGAGTGTATACTGAACCACGTAACTGGCATATTCGTTCTTGTCTGAACCTGTTTTCAGCCTGAAAGGCAGGCGATAGACCTTGTCCAACCGCCGCGGCGCCGTCGTCGGGGCGCTCTTTTTGGTCGTCATCACGGCTGTGGCCACGTTCGGCCTCAGCGCCTTCTGGTTCTCCAGCCACCCCGGTTCTCTCCGCTACTTCATGCCCGGCCGGCTGGCGTCCCCCGGGTCTCCGGCCGGAGCCCCCAACATGTCGCTGTTCTGGGAAGTCTACGACGAGGTCAAGTCCTACTACGTGGACGCCTCCCAGGTAGACGACGCCAAGCTGGTGGAGGGCGCCATCAGCGGTATGGTGCAGGCCCTGGGCGACCCCTACTCCATGTATCTGGACCAGACCCACTACGCCGCTCTTCGCGAGGAGCTTCAGCCGGGGTTCTCAGGCATCGGCGTTTACGTCGACGACAAGGAGGTGGGCGGCGTCTCCTACGTCACCGTGGTCGCCCCGATGAAGGGTTCGCCGGGTGAGAAGGCCGGGCTGATGGCCGGCGACCGCCTGCTGGAGGTCGACGGCCAGGACCTGGTCGGCAAGAAGTCCACCGACGCGGTCAAGCTCATCCGCGGGCCCAAGGGCACCACGGTGCGGCTGACCGTTCTTCGCGGCGAGAAGGACCGGTTCAGCCGGGAAATCGTCCGGGAGGATATCCCCTACCCCACCGTGGACCATAAGATGCTGCCCGGGAACATCGGCTACATCCGCCTGTATGAGTTCAACGAATCCATCGGCAAGCAGACCGGCGACGCCCTGGCCGACCTCAAGGCCAAGGGGGCCAGGGGCATTGTCCTCGACCTGCGCCACAACCCGGGCGGGCTGCTGGACGAGGCCGTCTCCGTGGCGTCCTACTTCGTGCCCAAGGGGCGGGTGGTCTCGGTGGTCTACCGGGACGGCTCACAGAAGAACTACGATTCGGACTCAAACGGCCTGGGCCTGCCCCTGGTCGTCCTGGTGGACGAAGGCTCGGCCAGCGCCTCCGAAATCGTGGCCGGAGCCATCAAGGACCGGGACGCCGGCATTCTGGTGGGCACCAGGACCTTCGGCAAGGGGTCGGTACAGAACGTCATGACCCTGCCTGGCGGGTCGGGGCTGCGTCTCACCATCGCCAAGTACCTGACGCCGTCCGGGACGTCCATCAACAAGGTGGGCATTCCGCCGAACGTCGAGGTGCCGCTGAACGTGCCGGCGGGCGCCCAGGCGCCGGCCCTGGATGCCCCTGACAACCCCCAGTTGCTCAAGGCCGTCGAGATCCTGAAGAGCAAGATGTGACCGTGCCGGGGCAGGCGGGAAAGCCTGCCCCGGCCTTATCCGGGAGTGGTGCCTGTGTCGTTCTTCCTGGAGCTGGGCCGGCTGGTCTTCCAGTACATCCCCCTCGGCTTCCTGGCAAGCGTCGCTGTGGACCCTGTCACGGCCGCCTTCCTCTGGCTGGCGGTGGCCATGGTCTGGTTCCAGGCACGGCGCCAGGCCCAGACGGAGCAACGCCTCTGGGGGGTGGTCAAGAACCCGCCCCTCTCCCGCACCCTGACGTCCATGGTCTATGGCGCGGCCGGCGGGCTTCTGGGCAGCCTGGTCCTCAGCTACGTGGGCGTCCCCTTTTCCGAGACATCGGGCGACTTCATGTACCTCTGGGTCATGGCCCTGGCCCTCTCCCTGCTGCATCCTCGCTTTATCTGCTTCTCCTACGCCGCCGGCCTGCTGGGCATCTCCACCCTGCTCTTCGGCTGGCCCGGCATCGGCGTGGCGCAGGTGACCGCCCTGGTGGCCGTGCTGCACCTGGTGGAGGCGGCCATGATCCGGCTGGATGGCGGGACCTCCGCCTCGCCCATCCTGGTGGGCCGCCCCGGCGGCGAGGTGGTGGGAGGGTTCTCGCTGCAGCGGTTCTGGCCCGTGCCGCTGACGCTGCTCCTGGCCACGGCCCACGGCGTGACCGGCGGCCAGACCATCGCCACCCCCGACTGGTGGCCCCTCATCCGGGTCCCCGGCCCGCTGGGGCTCGACCCCAACGCCATCCTGGCCCTGGTGCCGGTGGTGGCCGCCGTCGGGTACACGGACGTGGCCGTGGCCGAGGACGTGCCGGCCAAGGTGCGGCGCAGTTCCGGCCACCTTGCCCTCTACGCCGTGACCTTGCTGGGGCTCAGCCTGCTGGCCGACCGCAGCCTCGCCGCGGCCTGGGCGGCCGTGCTCTTCGCACCGCTGGGGCATGAATGGGTCATTTGGAGTGAGGCCCGGCGCGAGCAGTTCGCCCCTGCTCACTGGCAGCCGGCGGGGCGCGGGTTGCGCGTCCTGGATGTGCTGCCGGGGACACCGGCGGCGGCCGTGGGCCTGGCTTCGGGTCACGTTTTGCTGGCGGTCGACGGCCAGCCGGTGGACAGCCGCGATGAACTGCACGAGGCCCTGCGCACCTCGCCGTCCTACTGCGTGCTGGAGTTCCAGACCTCTCCCTCGCGGCATCTGGTCCGGCGCCTGCCCGCCGGTGTGCGGGACGAGGGGGAGATGGGACTGGTTCTGGTGCCCGAGCCGGACGAGCAGCCCATGTGGCAGATGAACACCCAGGGCGCCGTGGCGCGGTGGTTGGCGCAGGCCATGGCACGGCTGCGCGGCCGTCCCTTCACCAGCTAGGTTCGAACCACCTTGAGTTGCGGCCGGTCTAACCGGCCGCAATTCTGCTTTTGGCCCCCATCTTAAACGAACGACAGGCTGGACAAGCTAACAGAAAGTCAGCCGTCGCGGCGTGGAGGAGGGCTGAGGACATGCCGGCCCGCAGGATCTGGATGGTTGCGCTTCTGGTTTTTGTTCTGTCGACCGCGGGTGGCGCCGCCCTGGCCTCCCTGCGGTTCGGCCGCACCGCGGCCCAGCGGCCGGGACCCCCACCTCTGCCGCCGCCGCACACGGTGACGGAGGAAGAGCCGCACGACACCCCGGCTCCCTCGCCGCTGCAGCCGGAGAGTCCGGCGCAGACCCCCGCCATTCCGGAGGAGCCCTTGCCCAGGGGTGCCGGTAAGATCGCCATCATCATCGACGACATGGGCCAGAACCTGCCGGGCACGACTGAACTGCTGAAGATCGACCAGCCTCTGACCTTCTCCTTCCTGCCGCACACCCCGCACTTCGCCGCCGAGGTCAAGGAGGTCGAGGCGCGCGGGCAGGAGGTCTTCCTGCACCTCCCCATGGAGCCGCTGCCATCGACCGGAGCCAACCCCGGGCCCGACGCCATCACCACCGCCATGACCGACGACCAGATTCAGCAGCGCGTCCGCGAACTGGCCTCCACGTTATCTGACGCCAAAGGGGCCAACAACCACATGGGCTCGCTGGCCACCGCCGATCCTCGCGTCATGGGGGACGTGGTGACAGCCCTGAAGTCGGTCAACCTGCCCTTTGTGGACAGCCGGACGCAGCCCAAGTCCGTGGGATACGAGACGGCACGGGCCGCCGGCCTGCCGGCCGCCGCCAACAGCCTCTTCATCGACCGGGAGAGAACCGTGTCGGCGGTCAAGGCGCGGCTCCGAGAGGCCGCCCTGCTGGCGCAGAAGCACGGCGCGGTCATCGTCATCGGCCACCCCCATCCCACGGTGGCGGAGGCCATCCGCGAGATGATCCCCCTCTTCGACCAGGCGGGCATCCAGCTGGTGTTTGCCCGCGACCTGGTGCGCTAGCTCTCCTGGAGCCGCAGCGAGCTCAGGCAGCCGTAAATTTGTTTCCGTCATTAACAATGTTAAAGGGACACATCACCGGTTCAGGTTGAGCGGCCTGCGGAGACAGTAGGAACGGTGTATCAAACCGGGGAAACGCAGAATTGCCGTAGAGAAAGGAGGAATTTGCGTGTGGTTGCAGGAATTTGATGTCGAGAAATCGAATCACCAGAGCCAATATTCTCACCACAGATGTCCATCATGCGTGGACGGGAGGTGAATCGGCACACAGGGCTAGCCATTCCGGTAGGTAGCGGTTCCGAGTAGACAGAGAGAAAAAGAACGTAGAGGGGGACCCGGTGTGAGGAGATTGAGCGCAAAGGGCTTTCTCGCCCTGCTGCTGGTTGCGGCGATGGCCGTATCCGTCGCCGGTTGCAGCACAGGTAGCAGCTCGGGCAAGAGCGACAATGGTCCTATCAAGATCGGCTTTCTGGGTGCTAAGACCGGCAACGTCGCCATCTACGGTCTTAACGGCCTGAAGGGCCTCCACATGGCCATCGACGAGATCAACGCCGCAGGCGGCGTACTCGGGCGCCAGATCCAACTGCTCGAAGAAGATGACGCCGGCCAGAAGGACCAGGCGACCAACATCACCACCAAGTACGTGACGGCGGACCACGTGGCCGCCATCATCGGCGACCCGACCACCGGCATCACGCGCGTCGCCGGGCAGATCGCCAACTCCCACGAGACCGTCATCATGTCCTTCGGCTCGACCGGCACGGGCGTTGTGGAAATTGGTCCCTACGTCTTCCGCGACACCCTGCTGGATGCCATCGCCGGCCCTGCCATGGTTGACTACGCGATCAGCAAGAAGGGCTGGAAGAACTTCGCTCTGGTCACCTCCAAGAACAACGACTTCTCGGTCAGCCTCTCTTCCATCTTCCGCGACGCCATCAAGGCCAAGGGCGGCAACATCGTGGTGGAGGAGTCCATCCAGGACGGCGACACCGACTTCTCTGGCCAGGTGACCAACATCAAGGCCAAGAGCCCGGACGTCATCGTCTTCTCCGGCTACTACACCGAGGGCGGCCTGATCATGAAGGAGGTCCGCAAGCAGGGCCTGAACAATGTCGTCATGATCGGCGGCGATGGCCTGCAGGGCGCGGACTTCTGGAAGCTGGGCGGCGAGGCGACGGAGGGGTCCATCTCCTACGCCGGCTTCTCCTCCGAGCAGGCCTCCGGCAAGACCGCGGATTTCATCAAGAAGTTCCACGACAAGTACAACGAGGATCCGGAGCTCTTTGCGGCGCAGGCCTATGACGCCATCTACATCATCGCCAGCGCGATGAAGGCGGCGAACAGCGCCGATCCCAAGGTCTACCGCGACAAGCTGGCGCAGACCAAGAACTACGAAGGCGTTTCCGGCACCATCACCTTCCGGGAGAACCGGGAGCCTCTGAAGAGCCCGGTCTACCTGCTCCAGGTGAGCGGCGCCAAGGACCCCGCCTCCGCCAAGTTCACGCTGCTGGATAAGGTCCCCGTCAAATAGCTACCTCAGACAAGAGGGGGCGTGGCGTGTCGCGACGCCCCCTTTTTGTCTAGCCCAGAGCCCACGCGGCCTCAGGAAGACCACAAGGAGGGAAGTCCGTGGCCCAATTCCTGCAGCAGATGGTGAACGGCCTCGCCCTGGGGAGCATCTACGCCCTCATCGCCCTCGGCTACACCATGGTGTACGGCATCATCGCTCTGATCAACTTCGCCTACGGCGAGATCTACATGTTCGGCGCCTTCACGGGACTCTTTTTGGTCCTCACCTGGAAGGCCAACCTTTACTTGGCCATCTTCGGCGCCATGGCGTTCACCACCGTGCTGGGCCTGGTGGTGGAGCGGGTGGCCTACCGGCCCCTGCGCCGCAGCCGCAACGCCGGGCGCCTGTCAGCCCTGATCAGTGCCATCGGCGCTTCGATTTTCCTGTCCACGCTGATGGTACTCCTGCACGGCCCGGCCACCACAGGCTTCCCTACCCTCTTCCAGAACCGCAACTTCGTTCTGGGCGGGGCCAGCATCTCGCTCTATCAGATCCTGATCATCGGCGTCTCGGCTCTGCTGATGGTGGGGCTTGACCTGTTCGTCCGCTATACCAAGACGGGCCGGGCCATGCGGGCCCTGTCCCAGGACGCGGATGCCGCCGCCCTGATGGGCGTCAACACGGACCTCATGATCGCCATTACCTTCGCCATCGGCTCAGCCCTGGCGGGGGCGGCGGGTGTTCTGGCGGGCATCTACTTCAACGCCGTGCAGCCCTACATGGGGCTGATGGCGGGCCTCAAGGCCTTCGCCGCGGCCGTCCTGGGCGGCATCGGCAGCATCCCCGGAGCCGTCGTGGGTGGACTGCTGATCGGTCTGGCGGAGATCATGGGCGTCGCCGCCAAGCTATCCGATTGGAAAGACGCCTTTGCCTTCGCCATTCTGATTCTGGTGCTGCTGGTCAAGCCCTCCGGCCTGCTGGGCCGGAGCATCATCAAGAAGGTGTAGGTGAGCACCGTGGACAACAGCGTATCGGGCGCCGTTCCCGGGGCTCCCGCGCCCCGCAGGCAACCGGCCTGGCTGAAGCTCTGGCCGGTGCAGGCCCTGCTGTTTCTGGCCCTGCTGGTCGCCGTCTGGGCGGTCACGGAGGCTCTCAACCTTGTCATCCCTGCCTATCAGGGCCAGATCCTCCTGTTCACCGGCATCAACGTGATCATTACCTTGGGCCTCAACCTCATCACCGGCGTGACCGGCCAGCTGTCGCTGGGGCACGCCGCCTTCATGGCCATCGGGGCTTACGCCGCCGCCATCTGCACGGTCTCGCTCCACCTGCCCTTCGCCCTGGCCCTGCTTCTGGGCGGGCTGGTGGCCGCCCTGTTCGGCGTGGTGCTGGGCTTTCCCACCCTGCGCCTCTCCGGCGACTACCTGGCCATCGCCACCCTGGGCTTTGCCGAGATCGTTCGGGTGGTGAACACCAACCTGAAGATCACCAATGGGGCCATCGGCTATTACGGCATTCAAAAGCGGGTTGACCTGCCGCTGGTGGCGATGCTGGCGGTGGCCGCGGTGGCGGCGATGGCCTGGCTGGAGAACTCCCGCAACGGGCGGGCCATGCGGTCCGTTCGCGAGGACGAGATAGCCGCCACGGCCTCCGGCGTGAACACCACGTTCTACAAGATCCAGGCCTTCGCGGTGGGCGCCTTCTTCGCCGGCGTGGGCGGAGGCCTGTATGCCCACACCACCACGTTCATCCAGCCCACGGACTTCGGCTTTCTCAAGTCGGTGGAGCAGCTGAGCATGGTGGTCCTGGGTGGGATGGGCAGCATCGCGGGGACGGTCCTGGGCACCATCGTGTTGACGGCGGCCCCTGAGTTGCTGCGCTTCATGAGCAACTACCGCATGTTGGTCTACGGCGCCACGCTGATTGTGCTGATGATCTTCCGGCCCGGCGGCCTGCTGGGCGGGGTGGACCTTCGCGACGCCGTGCGCCGCGCCCTGATGCTGGGCCGCAGCCGCACGGTCAGGACCTCTGTGGGGGGTGACGGCCAGTGAGCGAAACCATCCTGGACCTTCAAGACGTAACCCTCCGCTTCGGAGGTCTCGTGGCCGTGGACGGGGTCAGCATGGACGTCCGGCAGGGCGAGATTCGGGCCCTCATCGGTCCGAACGGGGCCGGCAAGAGCACGATCTTCAACCTGGTGACCGGCGTCTACCGGCCCAACCAGGGGACCATCCGCTTTGGCGAGCGTTCCCTGAACGGCGTGCCGCCTCACCGGCTGGCGGGCCTGGGCATCGCCCGCACCTTCCAGAACATCCGGCTGTTCTCCAGCCTCAGCCTGATGGAGAACGTGCTCATCGGCGCCCACTCCCGGGGCCGCAGCGGCCTGGCCGGCGCCGTGTTCCGGCTGCCGCCCTTCCGCCAGGAGGAGGAGAACCTGAGCCTGCAGGCCTGGGAGGCCCTGGCCTTCATGGGCCTGGACCAGAAGGCCGGCGAGCTGGCGAAGAACCTCCCCTACGGCGAGCAGCGCCGGCTGGAAATCGCCCGGGCCCTGGTCTCGCAGCCCCGGCTGCTGCTGCTGGATGAACCGGCGGCCGGCATGAACCCGCAGGAGAAGTCCGCGCTCATGGAGACGATCCGGCGCATCCGCGATACGGGCATCACGGTCTTTTTGATTGAACACGACATGCGCGTGGTCATGGGCATCTCGGACCGGGTGGCGGTGCTCAACTACGGCAAAAAGATCGCTGACGGGCTTCCTGCCGAGGTGCGCGAGGATGCGGGCGTCATCGAGGCCTATCTGGGCACCGGCGGCAAGCGCGAGCGTCGCCGCACGCGTCCGGTCGTCGCCTTGCCCCAGGTTGCCCTGGAAGGAGGTGCAGGCCATGCTGGTAATTAAGGACCTGCAGGTCTCCTACGGGGCCATTACCGCCCTCCACGGCATCTCCCTGGAGGTGCGCGAGGGGGAGATCGTGGCCCTCATCGGCGCCAACGGCGCCGGCAAGAGCACGACGCTGCGCACCATCTCCGGCCTGGTCCGTCCCGCCCTGCGCACCAGCCGCATCACCTTCCGTGGCGAGACGCTCTTCGGCCATGACGCCAACGGAAAGTACCGCGCCGCCCTGCCCCACCGACTGGTGGAGATGGGTATCTCGCACGTCCCCGAGGGACGGCGCATCTTCCCGGCGATGACGGTGCGGGAGAACCTGCTGATGGGCGCCTATTCACGTCGCGACCGCCGGCTGAGCGAAGCCTTTGAGCGCGTCTACGTCCGCTTCCCCCGCCTGAAGGAGCGCGCAGGCCAGGTGGCCGGCACCCTCTCCGGCGGCGAGCAGCAGATGCTGGCCATGGGCCGGGCCCTGATGTCCCGCCCCCGTCTGATGCTCATGGATGAACCCTCCATGGGCCTGGCGCCGATGCTTGTGGAGGAGATCTTCTCCATCATCGACGAGATCAACGCCGACGGCACCACCGTGCTCCTGGTGGAGCAGAACGCCCAGATGGCCCTGTCCGTCGCCGACAGGGCCTACGTCCTGGAGACGGGCCACATCGCCCTGTCGGGCGCGGCGGAGGAGCTGGCTCGGGATGAGAGCGTGCGTAAGGCCTACCTGGGGGAGTAGCCCCGGAATCGGCTTCGCCCGCTCGGGCACGAAAGGCATGAAGACCGCCCCGCGTATCGCGGGGCGGTGCTTTTTCTACCCGATTTCTGGTCCGAATACACCGGCAACTGCGCCATCGGGCGAGGGTTGGTGGAGATGCACGAAAAATCTTTCTCGGCGGACATTGTGATTGTGCTCACAAAACCATGCTAGAATGGTATTGTGGCTTGTGAACACAGTCACAATACGTCCGCGATAACGACGCGGCGCCATTCTATCATGAACTTATACCCGGAGGCGCGTCATCATGAGTGCAGTTTCCTCCAGCCGCCTGCAGGCGGGGGCCCCCGCAGTAGCCCGCGCCGGAGCAGCGGTGGGAGTCATACCCGAGGCAAGCCAGCGGTGGTTCAACCTCGCAGGCGCCTGGGCCGCCTGGCAGTTCGACGCCGTGGCGGCAGGCCTGTTCGCCTTCGCCCTGCCTCAGATCGCCCATGACTTTCACGTTCCCCTGGCCACCGCGGCAGGAGTCGTTTCGGTCTACCTCCTGGCGACCGGCCTGGGCGGCCTCGCCCTCGGCCGGCTGGGCGACCGCGTTGGCCGCAAGAACGTGATTCTACTGTCGTTGATGGCGTTCGGAGTGTTCAACGGGCTGGTCGGCTACGTCCATACCCTCTGGCTGGTAGGGCTGCTGCGCGCGGCCGTCGGCTTCACCGTCGGCGGGCTCTGGTCCGCCGCCGCCTCCCTGGTGTCCGAGACCTGGCCCTCACGGCATCGGGCCACCGCCGTGGCCGCCATGCAGACCGGCTGGTCAGCAGGCAGCCTCCTGGCCGCTCTCTTTGCGTTTACCCTCCTGCCCCGCCTGGGCTGGCAGGGGCTCTTCGCCACCGCCGCCATGCCGGCACTGGCCGTCATGCTGTACACCACTTTCTTCGTCTCCGAGTCGCCCCTGTGGCTGCGACAGCGCCTGGAGGGCGGGGCGTCGGGCAACGGCTCTAGCTGGACGCAGGTATTTGCTCCGGCCCACCGGCGCACTACGGTGCTCGGCCTTCTGGTATCGGCCTGCGGCATGTACGGCTTCTGGATCCTGACCACCTTCCTGCCCAGCTACCTGGACGCCACCCTCAAGGTGGGCATGGCCCGCTCCGCCACCTTCCTGGTCTGGCTGGGGGTGGGCGGCATCACCGGCTATCTGAGCTTCGGCCTCCTGGCGGACCGCTTCGGCCGCCGCCGCACCTTCCTGGGCTTCTTCCTGGGCATGGCGCTGATGGTGCCCCTCTACACCTGGCTGGTCAGCCGCTGGGGCGTCACGTTCCTGGCTCCGGCTACCTTCGCCCTGGGATACTTCACCGGTTACTTCTCCGGGTACGGGGCCTGGTTCGCCGAACTCTTCCCAACCAGCCTGCGGTCCACGGCCAGCGGCTTCTGCTTCAACGGCGGCCGCGCCGTGGCCGCCATTGGCCCGATCGTGTTTGCCCGGTTGGTGCCTCTGGTCGGCTTTAACCTGGCCATCGGCACGGCGGCAGTGGGGTACGCCCTGGCCGCCCTGGTAGTCCTGGGTCTGCGAGAGACCCGCGGTCAGGAGCTCGGCCTGGACTAGAGCCGGTCGCGCCACGGCGTGCCTGCGGTTGACCCATTTGACGACGAGGACCCGGGCCTGGCCCGGGTCCTCGTCGGCGATGTGGTGTCCTTCCACCGTGGCGCTGAGCTACATCCACTCTGCCGGGTCCCAGGCCATCATTGAACGCATCTGGGCGCGGGCGGCGGCCGGCGCCTGGGCGCGCTGCCAGTAGGACGGAAGCGCTTCGGCCGCCTCCACCGTCCTGAGGGCTTCGGCGGCGCTCTGACCCTTGCCGAGGTAGTAGCCGAACGCTGCGGTTTCGTACAGGGCGTGGGCCGGTGGCGCGCCCCAGGCCCATTCTTGTATCCCATGCATGACAGCCGGCCGGACCATCATCCAGGAGCTCGGTACTTGTGCACTCACACGATGTCCCCCTTTCGCCTTGCCTGTTTCATGGTATGCATGGCCGGTGAGGGGGTGAACATAACAACTCACCGTATCCTTGCCAGGGACGTGTTCCAGATAAGTACGGCACGGGACGAACCTGTCCCGTCATTGTGCTATAATTGGGCCAGTCCGCGCGACCGGCGGAGGTGACGCGATGTGCCTGATTTCCAGCTTGTAGCTCCCTTTGAGCCCACCGGAGACCAGCCCCGGGCTATCGACGAGCTGACCCGAGGCCTCGAGGCGGGCAAAAAGGATCAGATTTTGCTCGGCGTAACCGGCAGCGGCAAGACCTTCGTCATGGCGAACGTCATCGAGAAGGTGCAGAAGCCCACGCTCGTGGTCGCCCACAACAAGATTCTGGCCGCCCAGCTGGCGGCGGAGTTCCGCGAGTTCTTCCCTCAGAACGCGGTGGAGTACTTCGTCAGCTACTATGACTACTATCAGCCCGAAGCCTACATCGCCACCACCGACACGTACATTGAAAAGGACGCCCTGATCAATGACGAGATCGACAAGCTGCGTCACTCCGCCACCTCGGCGCTATTCGAGCGGCGCGACGTGATCATCGTTGCCTCGGTCTCCTGCATCTACGGCCTGGGCTCGCCGGAGGACTACCATGACCTGTCGGTGTCCCTGCGCGTGGGGATGGAGAAGGACCGGGACGAGATCCTGCGGAAGCTGGTAGAGATTCAGTACGAGCGCAACGACATCAACTTCACCCGCGACAAGTTCCGGGTCCGGGGCGACGTCCTGGAGATCTTCCCCGCCAGCTACACGGAGCGCGCCATCCGCGTGGAATTCTTCGGGGACGAGATTGAGCGAATCTCCGAGTTCGACGTCCTGACCGGCGAGGTTCTGGGCGACATGAAGCACGCGCTCATCTTTCCCGCCAGCCACTACGTGACCACCAGCGACAAGCGGGAGCGGGCCCTGGTCAGCATCGAGGCTGAGCTGGACGAGCGCCTCACGGCCCTGCGCCAGCAGGAGAAGCTTCTGGAGGCCCAGCGGCTGGAGCAGCGCACCCGCTATGACCTGGAGATGCTGCGGGAGGTCGGTCACTGCAGCGGCATCGAGAACTACAGCCGGCACCTGACCGGGCGGCAGCCCGGCGAACCTCCCTACACCCTGCTGGACTTCTTCCCCAAGGACTGGCTGCTGATCGTGGACGAGTCCCACCAGACCATCCCGCAGATCGGCGCCATGTACAACGGCGATATGTCCCGCAAGAGCGCCCTGGTGGACTTCGGCTTCCGCCTGCCCTCCGCCAGGGACAACCGGCCGCTCAAGTTCCAGGAGTTCGAGGCCAAGCTGAACCAGTCGGTGTTCGTCTCGGCCACACCGGGCCCCTATGAGATGGAGCGCACCCGCGATGTGGTGGAACTGATCGTCCGACCCACCGGTCTCCTCGACCCGGAGGTGGAGGTACGGCCCATCAAGGGTCAGATCGACGACCTGGTGGGCGAGATTCGGCAGCGCGTCGCCAAATCCCAGCGGGTCCTGGTGACCACACTGACGAAGAAGATGGCCGAAGACCTGACGGATTACCTGAAGGAACTGGGCCTCAAGGTCCGCTACATGCACTCCGATATCGACACCCTGGAGCGCATGCAGATCGTCCGCGACCTTCGGCTCGGCGTGTTCGACGTCCTGGTGGGCATCAACCTGCTGCGCGAGGGCCTGGACCTGCCGGAGGTCACCCTGGTGGCCATCCTGGACGCCGACAAGGAGGGCTTCCTGCGCGGCGAGCGCTCGCTGATCCAGACCATCGGCCGCGCCGCCCGAAACGTTGAGGGCAAGGTCATCATGTATGCGGACACCATGACCGACTCGATGAAAAAGGCCATTTCCGAGACGAACCGACGCCGCCTGATTCAGCGGCAGCACAACGAGGCCCATGGCATTACGCCGCGGACCATCGTCAAGCCGGTGCGGGACGTGATCGAAGCTACCAAGGCGGCGGAAAAGCCGGATCAGTACCTGGCGGACTTCGACCTGGACAAGATCAAGCCGCGTGAAGTCCCCAACCTGGTGGAGCGGTTGAAGAAGGAAATGAAGGAGGCGGCCAAGCAGTTGGAGTTCGAGCGGGCCGCCGAGCTTCGCGACCTCATCATGGAGCTGGAGAAGAAGAGGTATGCTTAAGTGATGCTGAGGGCTCTGTTCTGGCTGCTGTTCTCCGTGGCCGTGATGCTGGCCCTGCTGGCCGGGTGGCAGGCGGCCGAGGGCTGGCCCCTGACGGAACGCATCGAGGTCCTGGTGGAGGACGTCATCAGCATTCCCCTGACGCCGCGCCTCCTGGTCTGGGCCGGGGCCGGCTACGCCGCCAAGGCGGCGGCCGCCTACTGGCTGGTGCGGGCGTGGCGGGTGAGGCGCCGGCGGAAGCAGAGCGCCGTACTGCAGGCGCTGAAGCCCGCCGCGTCGGAACCCGAAGGCGGGGAATAGCCTGCGGGTTAAACAGAAGAGGATAACCAATAGAGGGTAACTATTAGGGGGCCGCGCTGCTGAAGCAGTGCGCCCCTTGCGTTTTTCAGCCCTGCAGGCGGCGAATCAGTTCCAGCGCCCGGTCGGTGAGCCGGCAGCGATAGCGGAAGAGCCCCTGCCCCGATTCCCACAAGACCCGACGCACCGGACCCTCGAGTTCCTCCAGGGTCACGAACCTCGCCTCGCGGATCTCGTCGCGGTCTTGGGGGTTGAGGGCCCGCTCCGGCGTGGACGCGGTGACCACGTGGCTGGTCCAGGCCAGGGAGTCGTCCCCGCTGGTGAAGGTAGCTTCTACTCGGAGGATGTAGTGCTCCAAGGTGATGTCGAGGCCCGTCTCCTCCCAGGCCTCGCGGCGGGTACCCTGGACGAAGTCTTCGCCGGGATCGAGACCCCCGCTGGGGGCGCGGTACGCCCCGGGAGGGAAGAAGGGCTTGGCAATGACCGCCACACGATGCTCAGGACTAAAGATGAAGAAGGTCACGTCGTGGGCCCGCCCGTTCTTCTGGCTCGACCGGACCATGGCCATCTCCTCCGGGGAGATGGCCTGTTCCAGGCGCAGGACGTCGGGTTTGCCGTACCGGGATTCGACCTGTTGCAGCATATCACAGGTGATGTACATGGCGGCCTCCTCAAACGCTGGTAGACGAAGCGAGAGATTGTCGTCTGGACAGGCTTCCTGCATCGTGCTACTCTACGGTAGTAGTTCGTGACACGAAGCTAAATGCCGCGGCCTATGAATGGGAAGTGATGGCGTTGCAGCAGCACTGGCGGCGCAGCCTCTGGATCCTCTGGATCGCTCTGTTCGTTGTGCAGGTCGGGTTCAGCCTGATCATGCCCTTCCTCTCCCTGTACGTTCAGGAGATGGGGGTCGTCTCCGACCACGCAGTCGAACTCTGGTCCGGGGCCATCTTCTCCGCTAACTTTATCACAGCCGCGATCTTTCTTCCCATCTGGGGCGCCGTTGCTGATCGGGTCGGGCGCCGGGCCATGATGCTGCGCGCCGCCTTCGGCATGGGCATCGTGGTGGGGGCCATGGGCCTGGTCACCCATCCCTGGCAGCTGGTGCTGCTGCGCCTGCTCCAGGGCACGACCGTGGGCCTGGTGCCCGCGGCCATTGCCTATATGACGCACGTAACCCCCAAGCGGCATACCGGTTACGTCCTGGGCACGCTCCAGGCGGGGACCACCGCCGGCACGGTCATCGGACCGCTGGTGGGCGGGCTCCTGGCAACCTTCATCGGCCACCGGCCCATCTTCTATCTGACGGGACTGGGCTGCATCCTGGGCGGCGTCGTCATTCTCCTTTTCATCCCGCCGGACCAGGTGACCGAGGAGGCGCGCACGCAGCGCACGTCGGTCATCGGTGACCTGAGGACGGTGGCGCAGAACCCGACCCTGCTGGCCATGATGGTGGTGCTGATGCTGACCACCTTCTCGGCCATGAACGCGGAGCCGATCATCCCGCTCTACCTGGAGACCCTGGCCCTGCCGCTGGGGTACGTGTCGCTTCTCTCCGGCTTCGTCTTTTCGGCCACCGGCATCGCCGACATCATCGCCTCGCCCTTCCTGGGGCGCCGCGGCGACCGCATCGGCTACAAGAAAGTCCTGCTCATCTCCCTGGCCGGTTCGGCCGTGATGTACACCGCTCAGGCCTTCGCCCTGACCTGGTGGCACGTCCTCATTCTTCGCTTCCTGCAGGGCATCTTCATGGGCGGCGCGCTGGCCGCCGGCAACGCCCTGATTTCACTCTCCGTACCGGATGAGTTCCAGGGCCGTGCCTTCGGCGTCTCCACCGCCGCCATGCAGATGGGCAACTTCCTGGGGCCTCTGACCGGCGGCGCGGTCTCAGCCTGGTTCGGTTTCCGGGCGGTTTTCCCGCTGACCGGCCTCCTGCGGATGATCAACTTTGTCTGGGTCTACATGGTGGTCCGGGAGACCACCGGCGCTCGATACAAGGAGCAGGAGGAAGCGGGCGGCGTGGCTACGGCGGATTAGACTTTATGGACGAGCCACGGACCATCGACCGCCCGGGATAACCGGGCCGGTACACCCGGCGGGACGGAGCATAAGGTGAAGAAAGATAGGGAAGCCCAGAGGTGGTGTTCCCCGTGGCCGGACTCCTCTTCTCTCTTCTCGGGCAGCCGACGGTACCCGGCCAGATCCTGTTCGCGCAAGGCCTGGTGGCGGCGGTACGGCGGGAAGCACAGGCGCTCTTGTCTGTGGCGCCGTCTGCCGGCAGCGTGCCCGTGAGTGAAAATCAACTGAGAGCCTGGGAGGCGTCCCTGGTAACAGCGGTCGACGTGCTGGGGCGTGTGCCCGCGACCCTGATCTTTCCGCCGCCTGCCTATGTCACATACATTCAGCAAGCGACGGTGCAGATCAACCTGGCGCTGGAGATCATCCGGTCGATTCCCATCGCCGCCCCGCTCATCTTCCCGCCCGTGCCGGGAGGGGCCCTGGTGTCCGTGGTCGTCCTTCAGTCCCTGGTCGCAGCACTGCTGCGGGCCGAGGCTCTGCTCGGCCTGGCGGCGCAGTCGGCTGCGGTTGCCGGATAGGCGAAGTCGGGTGCTTCTCGGCGCCGGGAGCGCAAGGGCGAGCCCTGTTTCAGGGCTCGCCTCCTCTGTTTGGAGCAGTCCGCATGATTGCACCACGACGTCCCCGTTCGTCTTGACAAACACCTGTTCGCTCTGGGTATAATCTGGATGGGACGGAGATGCTCTTCCCGATGTGTTATAATCTTGGTCGAATGCCGCAGCGGCGGCCCTTTTTCATCTAGTGGGATGGCCCTCAGGCCGCCCGGAATAGGGCTCAGCCCCTCGGGAGTGGAGGACAGCCAGTGGCAAAGGACAAAATCATCGTCCGCGGGGCGCGCGAACACAACCTTAAGGATATTGACGTGGAGATTCCCCGCGACCGGCTTGTGGTCCTGACAGGCCTCTCCGGCTCGGGGAAGTCCAGCCTGGCGTTCGACACCATCTACGCCGAGGGGCAGCGGCGCTACGTGGAGTCG
This sequence comes from uncultured Bacillota bacterium, assembly GCA_937868875.1. GTDB lineage: Bacteria > Bacillota > Sulfobacillia > JAMDAP01 > JAMDAP01 > JAMDAP01. Next base: position 23,433 of record CALMNP010000116.1, read on the forward strand.
CTCTCCGCCTACGCGCGACAGTTCCTGGGGCAGATGCACAAGCCGGACGTCGATTACATCGAAGGCCTCAGCCCTGCCATCTCCATCGATCAGAAGACCACCAGCCGCAACCCGCGGTCCACTGTGGGCACAGTGACGGAAATCTACGATTATCTGCGCCTGCTCTACGCCCGTATCGGCCGGCCCCACTGCCACAAGTGCGGCAAGCCCATCACCAGCCAGACGGTGGAGCAGATGGTGGACCAGGTGCTCACCCTGCCTGAGGGCAGCCGCATTCAGGTGCTGGCGCCGCTGGTGCGCGGCCGCAAGGGCGAACATGAGAAGGTGCTGGAGGAAGTCCGTCGCGGCGGCTACGTCCGCGTTCGCGTGGACGGTGAGGTCCACGAGGCGACCGAGACCCTCGACCTGGAGAAGAACAAGAAGCACACCGTTGAAGTCGTGGTAGACCGCCTGGTGGTGCGGCCTGACATCGGCAAACGCCTGGCTGATTCTTTCGAAACGTCCCTGGGACTATCCGGGGGCCTGCTGACCGTCAACGTGCTGAGCAAGGAGGGACCGGGGCAGGACATCCTGTTCTCCGCCGCCCTGGCCTGCCCAGACTGCGGCGTGAGCATCGATGAACTGGCCCCCCGCATGTTTTCCTTCAACAGCCCGTACGGCGCCTGCCCCGCCTGTTCCGGCCTGGGAGCCAACCTGGAGGTGGACCCGGACCTGGTCATCCCCGACAAGGGGCGGACCCTGGAGGAAGGGGCCGTGGCCCCCTGGGCGCAGAGCACCTCCAACTGGTACCCCAACCTGATGTCGGCCCTGCACCGGCAGGTGGGCGTGCCCCTGGACGTCCCCTGGAACAAGATGAGCCGTGAACATCAGGACATCATCCTCTACGGGCTGCCGGCGGGGCAGAAGGTCAAGGTGCGCCATGAGACCACCAAGGGGGTCAGCGCCACCTACGAGGTCCACTTCGACGGCGTCATCAAGCAGTTGGAGCGCTGGTACCGCGAAACCTCCAGCGAATGGAGCAAGGAGCGCATCGAGGAGTACATGAGCAGCCGGGTCTGCCCGGTCTGCAACGGCGCGCGCCTGAAGCCCGAGGTTCTGGCGGTGCGCGTGGGCGGCAGGAACATCTCCCAGGCCACCCACCTGACCGTGCTGGAGGCGCAGGAGTTCTTCTCGGCGTTGGAGCTGACGCAGCGAGAGCAGACCATCGCCCGGCAGGTGCTCAAGGAGATCAACGAGCGCCTGGGCTTCCTGGTCAACGTAGGCCTGGACTACCTGACCCTGGACAGGGCGGCGGGAACGCTCTCCGGCGGCGAGGCGCAGCGCATTCGCCTGGCGACTCAGATCGGGTCGCACCTCATGGGCGTGCTCTACATCCTGGATGAGCCGAGCATCGGCCTGCACCAGCGCGACAACGAGCGACTGCTGGCCACCCTCAAGCAGCTTCGTGACCTGGGCAACACCCTGCTGGTGGTGGAGCATGATGAGGATACCATGCTGGCGGCGGACTACATCATCGACATCGGGCCGGGGGCCGGCCTTCACGGCGGCCACGTGGTGGCCGCCGGGTCGGTGGAGTCCATCATGGAGTCCAAGGAGTCCATCACCGGCGAGTACCTGTCGGGCCGCAAGACCATACCCGTTCCCGAGGTGCGGCGCAAGCCCAACGGCAAGCGGCTGGAGCTAAAGGGCGCGCGGGAGAACAACCTGAAGGACATCACGGTCCGCTTCCCGCTCAACCTGTTCATCTGTGTGACCGGCGTCTCCGGCTCCGGCAAGTCCACCCTGGTCAACGAAATCCTGCACAAGCGGCTGGCGTCCACGCTCAACGGCGCCCGCAGCAAGCCAGGCGACCACGATGAACTCCTGGGTCTGGAGCACCTGGACAAGGTCATCGATATCGACCAGTCGCCCATCGGGCGGACGCCGCGGTCGAATCCGGCCACCTACACCGGCGTCTTCGACCTCATCCGAGAGGTCTTCGCCAGCACACCTGATGCCAAGATGCGGGGCTACCGCCCCGGCCGCTTCTCCTTCAACGTCAAGGGCGGCCGGTGCGAGGCCTGCTCCGGTGACGGAATCATCAAGATTGAGATGCACTTCCTGCCGGACGTCTATGTACCCTGCGAGGTCTGCAAGGGGAAGCGCTACAACCGGGAGACCCTGGAGGTCCACTACAAGGGCAAGACCATCGCCGACGTCCTGGATATGAACGTGGACGAGGCGACGGAGTTCTTCCATGCCATCCCCCGCATCTACCGCAAGCTGAAGACCCTGCAGGACGTGGGCCTGGGTTATATCAAGCTGGGCCAGCCGGCCACCCAGCTCTCCGGCGGCGAGGCGCAGCGCGTCAAGCTGGCCACGGAGCTGTCCCGGCGGTCCAATGGCAAGACCTTCTACATCCTGGACGAACCCACAACCGGCCTTCACACCGCCGACATCCATAAGCTGCTGGAGGTGCTCCAGCGCCTCGTGGACGCAGGAGACACGGTGCTGGTCATTGAGCACAACCTGGACGTCATCAAGACGGCGGACTACATCATCGACCTGGGGCCGGAAGGGGGCAACCGGGGCGGCGAGGTGGTCGCCACCGGCACACCGGAGCAGGTGGCCCGGGACCCGCAGTCGTACACCGGCCACTTCCTGCGCCGCGTGCTGCAGAAGGCCGGCCGGGATCTGGGTGAGGAGGAGCCGGCGGAGAAGAAGCCCCGGCGCCGCGCCCGGGCTGCGGCAGACCGCGCCGGCTAGTTTGGACGCCGCCTCCTGGGTGATACTAGACCAGGGAGGTGATGGGCGGTGAACTGGCGCCCCCTGGCGAATCAGGTCCTGCCGGGCGCTCTGATGCTGTTGGCAGGGATGGCTCTCACCCGCGTGGGAAGTCAGCGCCTTCGCCGCGGCATGGCGGAGGTGACCGGCTCCCGGCGGAAAGGCTGGCGGCCCTAGCAACGTCAGGCCCCCACCCGAAGGTGGGGGCCTGTTCCTTGCAGGGGTCGGCCAAGAGCCGGACCGATGCCGGGCGGTCAGGGGCGCTCCATACCCAGGTACTCCGGATTCGGAACGGGGTTTTCTTTGGGCTCGGGCGGGTGGTCGCCGCCCGCGACCCGGTGGCCGAGGGCGCGCTCCCAGGTCTTGGGCATGACCTGAGGCGCCTCGTTGGCCACCACGTCCAACCGCTTCAGGAACTGGTGGTAGAAGAACTCCACCACTCCCACCAGGACCCCCGTGGCCAGGGCCTGACCAAGACCGATCCGGGACCCGGGCAGCACGAATTGCAGGCCGTAGAGCAAGAAGGCGGCCATGAACCCATCGCCCACCGAGGCCACCAGGTTTCCCAGGTGGGGGAAGATGTAGAGGTCGCCACTCATATAGAGAGACACGGTGAGCACGGCCGCCGACACCGCCAGGTGGCGCCACGGCCAGTAGCCGGCCCAGGGCAGTGTGGCGGACAGCAGAACGCTCATGAGGCCGAACTTGGTTACGAGGGCCTTGGTGTGGTTCAGGTTGAGGGACATTTGGCATCGCCTCCAGTGCCAAGATTGCCCTGGCGCCAAAGCCTTATGCAGCGGCGTGCTATAATCGGAATGATATTGATTCAGTTCGGCTGGTTGGCCGAAACGACGCGGCCCAAGGCTGCCTGACCAGGGGAGAGGGGGGACGAACGTGGAGCGCATGCCGCTGTCGGAGCAGTTGAAACTGCTGCCGGAAAAACCCGGTGTCTACATGATGAAGAACGAGTCAGGCAAGATCATCTACATCGGCAAGGCCCGGTCCCTGAAGAACCGGGTGCGGCAGTACTTCCAGTCGTCCCGCAACCTGACGGGCAAGGTACTGTCCATGGTCTCCCAGATCGTGGACATCGAGCTCCTGACCACCGACACCGAGGTGGAGGCGCTCATCCTCGAGTCCAACCTGATCAAGAAGCACCGGCCCAAGTACAACATCCGTCTGCGGGACGACAAGAACTACCCCTACCTGAAGCTGACCGTTCAGGACAAGTGGCCGCGCCTGACAGTGGCGCGCCAGGTCAAGAAGGACGGGGCCAAGTACTTCGGACCCTACACCACCACCACGGCGATGTGGGACACCCTCAAGCTGTCCCGGCGCCTCTTTCCGCTGCGCACCTGCAACCGGGTGGAGGCCCACACGCGGCCCTGCCTCCAGTACCATATCGGCCGCTGCCTGGGACCCTGCATCAAGGACTTCGACCGTCACGCCGATTACGACCAGGCCGTCCGCGACCTGACCCTCTTCCTGGAGGGGAAGTCCGAGGACCTGGTGCGCCGGCTTCGCCAGCGTATGGACGAGGCGGCCGAGCAACTGCAGTTCGAGCGTGCGGCGGAGCTGCGGGACCAGCTCAAGGCCGTGGAGTTTGTGACGCAGCAGCAGAAGATCGCCTCGGTCAGCCTGGAGGACCAGGACGCCGTGGGCTTTGCCCAGAACGAGAGCGACGCCTGCGTCCAGGTCTTCTTCATCCGCGGCGGCAAGCTGATGGGGCGGGAGCACTTCATCCTGCCCGGAGCCGGCGACATGAGCGGCCCGGAGATCATGGACGCCTTCCTGCCGCAGTTCTATCATGAGGCTGCCTTTCTCCCTCGCGAGATCCTGGTGCAAGACCTCCCCGACGACACCGAGGTCATCGAGGAGTTCCTGCGGCAGAGGCGTGGCGGCCCGGTTCACCTGCACCGGCCGCGGCGGGGGGAGAAGAAGGACCTCCTCCGCATGCTGGCGGACAACGCGCGGCTGGTGCTGGAGGAGCGGCGCGTCCAGCAGGATCGCGACCTGGAGGCGACGGCCCAGGGTCTGTCGGACCTGCAGGAGGCCCTGGATCTGCCCCATCCGCCCGTGCGCATGGAGTGCTTTGACATCAGCCATATGCAGGGGAGCGAGGTAGTGGCCTCCATGGTCGTCTTCGAGGGCGGCCGGCCCAAGAAGGCGGACTACAGACGCTTCAAAATCAAGCACGGCATGGGCAACAACGACTTCCTCTCCATGGCCGAGGTCATCCGCCGCCGGTTCAGAAAGGGGCTGGACGAACGCGCCGCCCTGGCGGACTCAGGCCTGCTCGGCTCGTCCGACGCCCGGCAGGAGGCCAAGTTCGCCGACTTCCCCGAGCTTTTGATCATCGACGGTGGCAAGGGCCAGTTGGGCGCCGCCAGGGAGGTCCTGCGCGAGCTGGGCCTGGAGCACATCCCGACCTTCGGCCTGGCCAAGGAGAACGAGGAGCTGTTCCGCGAGGGGCACCCAGACCCCATGGTGCTGCCCCGGGGCTCGCACGCCCTGCACCTGCTGCAGCGCTTGCGGGATGAGGCGCACCGTTTCGCCATCACCTACCATCGCAAACTCCACGCCCGGGCGGCAACGCACTCGGTCTTGGACGACATCCCCGGCGTCGGGCCGGTCAGGCGCAAGGCCCTTCTTCGTCACTTCGGTTCTGTTGCCGCCATCCGCAGGGCCACGCCGCAGGAGGTCGCCGAAGTGGAGGGCATTGGCCCGGAACTGGCTGAGGCCATCAAGGACCACGTAGGAGGTGGAGGCCATCCGGCCCGATAACCCGGACGACCGGCTGACCGAGGACGATCCGCGCTTCGAGGTCGGCCCCGGCGCTGAGGACGCTCCGCCCCCGCTCCCCACGACGGAGCCCTGGCGCCCCTGGGCCACCTATACACTGCTGGGCCTCAACGTGGCTGTCTTC
>CALMNP010000117.1 GCA_937868875.1 uncultured Bacillota bacterium
GCCCCGGATGGTCCCACCGGCCTTGCTAACTGTTTGCGGGCCCAAGGGCGGTGTGGGCAAGACCACGGTGGCCGTGGGTCTGGCGTCCATCCTTGCCCGTCTCTCCCGGGGTTCCACCGCCCTGGTAGACCTTGACCTTCAGGGGGCGGACGTAGGAGCCCACCTGGATCTCCTCGATGGGCCGACACTGGTGGACGCCCTGCCCTACGCCTCGGAGTCCCAGGGCGAGAGGGCGATTGCCTACCTGCAGGAGCACAGACCCACAGGAATGCGCGTCTTCCTTGGGCCTCCCCGACCGGACCTGGCTGAGGTGGTGCAGGGGGAAGGGACGGGGGGACTGGTTCGCCTGCTCCGACGCCGGTTCCCATTCGTGATCCTGGACGCGCCGGCGGGGACCGGTGAAATGCCCGACTACCTTTTGGGCGCAGACCGTTTCTTACTGGTCACCACCCTCGATCCCCCCTCCCTGCGCCGTTGCCGAATCTGGTTGGACGCCCTGGGGCAGCGGCACCCCGAAGCCGGGGAGAGGGTAGTGGTGGTGGCCAACCGCGTCCGGCCGGGCCAGCCGGTCTTGCGGCATCAGGCCGAGGATTTTCTGGGGTTGCCGATCAGGGTGGAGGTGCCTGAAGACGGCCCCGCGGCGTCTCGGGCTTTGGAAGCGGGCGTCCCCGCTGCGGTGGGGAACCCCGGCAGCAGCCTGGCCTTGGGCCTGGTGAAGTTGGCGCAGGTCCTGGGGCTTTTGACGGGCTCCACGGTCCCGCCCCAGGCATGGCTGACGCGATGGATCAGGAGGTGAGTGCTTTGGACAACCAGTATGGGCGCGCCGACGACCCGGTGCTGGCTCAAGTGCAGCAGGCCGTGCTGGCCCAGTATGGAGCCCTCTTGCCGGGCGCCCGCCTGGAGCCGGGGAGGCGCGACCAGCTGCGGACAGCGGTACAGAAGATTGTCGTCGATCAGCGGCTGGCGACCGACCGCGCGACGCGGGAAGCCCTGGCGGACCGGCTGGTCTCGGAGATTGCCGGCTTCGGCCCGCTCGACGCGCTGCTGGAAGACCCGGAGGTCACGGAGATCATGGTCAACGGGTGCGACCGCGTCTATGTGGAGCGTGCCGGAGTGCTGCACGCCACCGCCCTCAGGTTTGGAAGCGACAGGCACCTGGAGGACATCATCGCCCGCATGGTGGCACCCCTGGGGCGGCGGCTGGACCAGTCGTCTCCCTATGTCGATGCCCGCCTTCCCGACGGGAGCCGTGTCAATGCCGTTATCCCGCCTGTCTCCGTACGGGGGCCGGCCCTGACGATTCGCAAGTTTCGGCCGAGGTCCTGGACGGAAGCGGATCTGCTGGAAGCCGGCTCCGTCACCAGAGAGGTGCTGCACCTGCTGCGCCTGGCCGTTCAGGCCAAGCTGAGCGTGCTCATTTCGGGCGGCACGGGAACGGGCAAGACGACACTGCTCAACCTCTTGTCCTCCTTCATACCGCGTGGCAGGGAGAGGATCATTACCATTGAGGACGCGGTCGAACTGCAACTGGAGCAGGACAACCTGGTGACGCTGGAGACCCGGCCGCCCAACGTAGAAGGCCGGGGCGAGGTGACCATGCGTCAGCTGGTGCGAAATGCCCTGCGGATGCGCCCTGATCGGATCATCGTCGGCGAGGTGCGCGGCGCGGAGGCACTGGACATGGTGCAGGCCATGAATACCGGCCACGACGGCTCCCTCTCCACGGTTCATGCCAACAGCCCCGTCGACGCCCTGCGCCGCCTCGAGAACATGGTCCTGATGGGCGGTCTTGACCTCCCCCACAGCCTGGTTCGCGAGCAGGTGCAGTCCGCGGTGGACCTGGTGGTCCACCTGAGCCGAGCCGCCGTCGGCACCCGGCGGGTGACGGAGGTGGCAGCCGTCAACAAGGACTGGGCCCATGGGGATGTGCCCGCAGAACGGCTGACTCCGCTGTTCTCGTGGACGGGGCGTCGGGGGCCGGTCGCGGTCCAAACCCAGCGGCTGCCTCCCCTGTTTCTGGAGCGGTTTGACCGCCAGGGTCTGCTGGAGGAGGTGTCCACGTGCCTGAAGGCTGGTTAGGCTCGCTGGCGGCTGCGGTGGCAGGAGGCGCAGCGGCGTGGCTGCTGATCGAGCACCTGGGCCGGCGGCCGGCGCTGGTCGGGCGCCGCCTCCGGCGGATGACCGGATTGACGGATACCTCGCAGCGCAGCCGCGAATCAGCGGCTGTTCGTGGGCTGACTCGGGTTCGGCTCAGTCTCGCCACAGCCATGCCGGCTCAGGCGACTGACATGGTTGAGGCCCAATTGGAGCAACTGCTGGTGACCATGGCCATGTCGCTGCGGGCGGGGCTATCCCTGTCCAGGGCTCTGGAGGTGGCGAGCCAGGAATCTGCCCGGCCCATGCGGCTGGACCTGGACGGTGTCCTGGCCGAGTATCGGGTGGGGCGACCGCTGGAGGAGTGCCTCGCCGCCTGGGGGCACAGGCGGAGGAGCCGGGATATCGCGTTTCTGGCCCGGGCCCTGGGCATCCACCGGGAGAGCGGCGGTGACCTGGTGGTGATGCTTTCCAACCTGGCGGAGACGCTCCGCGAGCGGCGGCTGCTTCGCCTTGAGCTGGCCGCCAAGACGTCCGAGGCCCGGGTGACGGCGGCCGTCCTGGTGGGCATGGTGCCGCTCCTGGCCGTCTACCTGGCAGTGTTCCATCCCATCCTCCTGCAGCCGCTGGTGCGCTACCCGCTGGGGCGACTGGGCCTCGCTTACGCTGTCCTCTCCTGGCTGCTGGGGGCCTATCTATCAGCACGTCTGGTGCGGCTCCCCGAGGGGGGCTCTTAGTGGGACCGCTGGCTCTGTCGCTTGCAGCCGGAGCTGAGACCGCCCTGCTGCTGGGCGCCTGGTGGGGGCGCAGCAGGGCCAGGGCGAGGCGCTGGACGCGGGGACTCGACCGCACCTCCTCCGGCCGCACGGATGCGCCCTCACCGGCGGCTCTCCTGTTGCGGAGAGTGCTGCCGAGGAATAGTGAAGCCGACCTGGACCTGGCCGGTCTGGCCATGCGCGGCGGCGCTGGGTTCGTCTTGCGCCTGCAGGTGGGCATGGGGATTGCCGGCTTCCTTCTGCCGCCTGTGCTGGGCCTGGCCGCGAATCGCGTTCCCCCGTTGGCCCTGCCCCTGGCCGGCTTGCTTCTGGGCCTCCTGGCCCCGCGACTGTGGGTGGACCATCTCATTGCCGGGAGGCGGAGGCTCATCGCCCAGAGCCTGCCGGGAGCCGTGGACCTCCTGGCGGCGTGCAGCGCCGCTGGACTCAACCTCACTCAAGCCCTGCACGTCGTGGCCACCCGTCAGGAGGGGGCGCTGGGTGATGAACTCCGCCTGGCCGTGCGGCTGATGCAGGCCGGACGCACTGCAGCAGCCGCCGTCCGCTCCGTGGCCCACCGCCTGAACGTCCAGGAGTTGACCTCCCTGGCCAACGCCGTTGTCCTGACGGAGAGCCTGGGGACGCCGGTAGCCGACCTCTTTCGCAGTCAGGCCGCCATGGCCAGGGCGCAGCAGCGCCGGCGGGTGGAAGCGGCCATCGGCAGACTGCCCATGAAGTTCACGGTCATCAGTGCCCTGTTGATTCTGCCCAGCCTGTTCATCCTGACAGTGCTGCCCAGCCTGCTCACGTTCCTGTCGACCACGTGGTAGACCGGGCCCAGAGGGGCCCAACGGTCCCAAATTCGGTTCCGAGGGAAAGGGAGTCTTGCTCTTGATGGCGATGGGTGAATCGGCCCCGCGGTTATGGGAGGACGAGGGCGGAGCAACGACGACGGAGTATGCTCTGGTCCTGGCCCTGGTGGTGGTGGTTTTGATCGGTACCCTCAGCACTCTTGGCACAACCCTGCAGGGCAGGCTGTCCGAGATCATCCAGCAGGTGGGCGGGGCGGGCCAGTGAAGATTCGGCTGGGGGCGCCCCGGGCCTTGCCGGGCCATGACCAGCGGGGCGCGGCTATGGTGGAGTTCGTCCTCACCGCTGGCCTCCTCTTCCTGCTGCTGTTCGGCATCCTGGACCTGGGACTGGCCCTCAACGCACGTCTGGTTGTCGCCGCAGCGGCGAGGGAGGGGGCACGGCGCGCCGCGATTGAGGGTGGGGAAACCGCCGCCGTGCTGGACAGGGTGCGGTCTCAGTTGGCCCTGGGTCGCATCGACGCCGACCGGGCGGCGATCACCGTCAGCCCGCGGCGGGCCTCTTTCGGGGGCAGCATCAGTGTCACGGTGGACTACGCTTACAGCTTCACGTCCCCCATGATTCAGTCTCTGGCGGGCGGACCGGTTCATCTGCACGCTGAAGCGGTCAGCCGCAGCGAGAGGGTTCAATGAGCCGCCGGCAGTGCGCTCCCGACGGCCCGGTTCGGGCAGCCCTGCGGGACCGCCGCCCCTCGGGCCAGGAGGGAGCCAGCCTGGTGGCTGTGGTCATCTTCCTGCCCGTCCTGCTGCTGGTGGCCGGCCTTGTGACCGATGTGGGCCTGCTGTTCGTCAGCCGCCACCTGGCTTACCACGCTGCGGAACTGGGCGCCCTGGCGGGCGCTCAGGACGTTGACCTTGATCAGTTGGCGGTGGGGAAGGTCGTCCTGGTCGAGGCCACCGCCAGGGCCGACGCCGCCGACTTCGCCCGGCGCAACCTGGCGGCCTCCTTTCCCCGCCTGGACCTGGCCCGTTCGCTGCAGGTGGAGGCCACGGTCTACAACGCCTCGAGCCTCGTTCCGGTGCGCCACCGCCTGACCGGCCGCATCCTCACCGACCCCACGGTCTCCGTTGACATCACGCTTAATGTTCCCCTGTACTTCCTGGTCTCGCTGCGGCGCGAAGCCGCGGTCCACGTCCGGGCGGACGCCAGCGTGCGCACCAAATCGTCCAACTGAAGACCACCGTTTTCCTTGCAGGAGGTGGAAGGAAATCCCCCCAGTGCGGCGAACACTAAGGGAACTTCGTAACGACGTTCACAAGGGAGGGGTCCGCCGCATGAAGGCTCTGAACTTCTACTCGACCGTGTACCACGGCTTCCTGGTGTGCCGGGACAAGACGTGCACCATCCGGCTCGGAGACAAGACAGGGAAGTATAGCGAGGGAGACGTGGTCCTCGTTACCTACGGCGAGCGCTTCAAGAAGCGCAAGAAGGTCTTCACGGCGGTGATCGACCGGGTGACGGTCAAGACCATCGGCGAACTGACCGACCGCGACCTGCAGGGTGAGAGCCCGGACATGCACACACCGCAGGACGCTCTTGACTTCCTCTCCCGCATCTACGACCGGCAGCTGCACCTGGACGACACGGTGACCGTGGTCCATTTCTCCGAGATCACCGAATAGGCCTTGGGCCGCAAGGTAGGATCAACTGAGTGGCAAGAGAAGAGCAGGCGGCGGCCAACCCCGCGGCGGAGAGCAAGTCCGAGCTGCGCCTGAGGTTGGCCGCCTTCCGTGACGGCCTCTCCGAAGAGGAACGCCTGTCGCGGTCGAAGCAAGCCGTAGCCCATATGATGGATCTGACGGTGTACCGTCAGGCCCGCAGCCTGCTGGTCTACGTCTCCTTCCGCAGCGAGGTGCAGACAAGGGGCCTCATTCAAGCTGCCCTGGCCGATGGCAAGGTGGTCCTGACGCCGAAGGTGCAGCGCCGACCCAAGGGCCTGCTGGCCTGCCGCATCCGGCGCTTCCCAGAGGACCTGCAGCCCGGAGCCTACGGCATACTGGAGCCCGCGGAGGACACCTCCGAGGTCTGGCCGCCCCAAGAGATCGACCTGGTCATTGTGCCAGGACTCGCCTTCGACCGTCGGGGGAGCCGGCTCGGCTATGGGGGCGGGTACTACGACCGCTTTCTGGCCGGCCCGGCGTCGGGCGCCGTAGCCGCCGGCCTGGCTTTCGCGGAGCAGGTGGTCGACACCCTGCCTGTCGACCCCTTGGACCGCAGCCTTGACCTGGTTGTGACGGACCAGGGCGTGCTGCGGGTGTCGGACCGGTCCCGGCGCACGTCGGACCGGTCCCGGCAGGAGTAGCAAGGATCGCCGCAAGGGGGCAGCACTGTGCGCTATCCGGACCTGCGCAAGCGCGTCACGGCCGTGGCCAGGAAGGCCTATGACCGGGGGCTGGTCGCCGCCACGTCGGGCAACTACAGCCAGTTCGACCGGGAGGCCGGGCTGATGGTCATCACGCCGTCCGGGCTGGACTACGGCCTGATGGCCCCTGAGGACCTGGTGGTGCTGGACCTGGCGGGCCATGTGGTGGAGGGGGACCTGCCGCCCTCGTCCGAGTGGCGGCTGCACGCCCACCTCTACAAGATGCGCCGGGACATCGGCGGTGTGGCGCACACCCACTCGCCTTACGCCACCGCCTTCGCCACCCTGGACCGGCCCATCCCCAACCTGCTGATTGAGCTGCAGATGTTCTGCGGCGGCGCCGTGAACGTGGCGCCCTTCGCCCTGCCCGGCTCGGAAGAGCTGGGGGAGGGAGCGGCCCGGACCATCGGCGACCGCAAGGCGGTTCTCCTGTCGCACCACGGGGCCGTGGCCGTGGGGGAGTCGGTGGAGGATGCCCTCAAGGTGGCCTTCTGGGTGGAGGATGCCGCCCGCATCGCGCACCTGGCCCTGACTATCGGCCAGCCACGGGAGCTGGAGGAGGTCAGTAAGGACCTTCCCGCCGAATACTAGTCCACCGCATACACGTCCGACGCACGAAGCGGGGGCGGCAAGCCCCCGCTTTCTTTATGCACGGGTGTATTGACGCCCCCTACGGCCCGTGCTACGATGTGAAAAATCTACCCTCAAGGGGGTGGCGGCGGTGCCGGTCATCGAGGTGCGGGACCTGCAGAAAACCTTTCGTGTGAAGGAGAAGGCCCCAGGCCTGTCCGGCAGCGTGAGGGCCTTGTTCCACCCCGAGTACCGTTCGGTGGAAGCGGTCAAGGGCGTGACCCTGGAGGTGGAGGAGGGCGAGGCCCTGGCCTTCATCGGGCCGAACGGCGCAGGCAAGTCCACCACCATCAAGATGCTGACGGGCATCCTCCACCCGACGGCGGGCGACGCGACGGTGCTGGGCTACAACCCCTGGCGCCAGCGGGAGCAGTTGGCCTTTCACATCGGCTCGGTCTTCGGCCAGAAGTCGCAGCTCTGGTACCACCTGCCGCCGACCGACACCTTCAACCTGCTGGCCAAGATCTACGAATTGGACCCTGACTCTTACCGCCGCCGCCGCGACGAGCTGGTGGAGGCCTTTGAGATCGGCGACCTCCTGCAGATCCCGGTGCGCAAGATGTCGCTGGGTCAGCGGATGCGCTGCGAGATTGCGGCCTCCCTGCTGCACCGGCCGAAGGTGATCTTCCTGGATGAGCCCACCATCGGCCTGGACGTCATCGCCAAACAGAAGATCCGCGACCTGATCCGCCGGGCCAACCGGGAGGAGCGGACCACCGTGTTCCTGACCTCCCACGACGCCGGCGACATCGAACAGCTCTGCAAACGGGTCGTCATCATCAACTACGGGCAGGTCATCTACGACGACGCGGTCCATCACCTGAAGCGGCAGCACCTGCGGACCAAGGTCATCAGCCTCAAGCTGGCCGACGCCTGGGAGGGGCTGGACCTGCCGGGCGTCAGGGTGCTCAAAGCCCGCGACTACGGCGTGAAGCTGGAGGTGGACGGGGCTGTCGCCGCCACGCAGGACGTGGTCGCCACCCTGCTGGCGCGGTACAGCATCGTCGACATCACCATTGAGGACCCGCCCATGGAGGACATCATCTCCTCGATCTTCGCCGCCCAGGTCCCGGAGGAGGGACCCGCCGAGCCCGCCCTGGCCGCGACCCTGTCGGGGGGCCGGCAGCCATGATGGCGAAGTATGCCGAGGTTCTGAAGGTCACCCTGCAGAACCGCCTGGCCTACGTCTATGACCAGATCTTCCGCAGCCTGGGCATGGTCATCCACATCTTCATCTTTATCCAGCTGTGGCGCGTGACCTTCCGCAACGTGGGCGGCCCCGTGGGCGGGTTTACCCTGCCGCAGATGATCTGGTACCTGGTGCTGACGGAGACGATCATCACCTCGTCCCCCCGGTTCAACGGGCGCATCGACGCCGAAGTGCGGGCGGGCGACGTGGCGTATTCCCTCAACCGGCCCTACTCGTACCTGTTCTTTCAGTACGCCTCGTTTCTGGCGGAGTGGCTCTTCCTGCTGCCCATCAACTTCGCCGCCGGCGCCATTGTGGCCTGGCCCCTGGTGGGCGGTATCGACTGGCGGCCGGAGGCCGTCCCGGTGGCCCTGCTGGCCATGTTCGCCGGCGCCTCCATCCAGTTCTTTGAGATGGCCGCCGTGGCCCTGCTGGCCTTCTGGCTGGAGGACACCCGCGGCCTCTGGCTCCTGGTGGAGAGGGCGCAGTGGCTTTTGGGCGGTCTGCTGCTCCCGGTGGAGGCGTTCCCCGGGGTGCTGCGCCGCATCGCCGAGGTCCTGCCCTTCCCCCATGTGGTGGGCGGGCCGGCACGCCTGGCGGTCGATTTCAGCTGGCAGGCCTTCGGCCGCCTGGCCCTCTACCAGGGGGTCTGGCTCCTGGTCTTCGCAGTGGTGGCGAGTGGGGTGTTCCGACTGGGGGTGAGCCGGATCAATGTCAACGGCGGTTAATCAAGGCAGGCTCGGCACCGGCGGCCAGGGGACGCCGCGGCCGCGCGGCCGGGGTCTCCTGAACTGGTCGCGGTTCCTGCTGGCCTATGTGACAACGAACCTGCAGGTGCAGATGGAGTACCGGGTCAGCTTCATCTCCCAGGTCGTGGGCATGTTCATCAACGATGGCCTGTGGCTGGCCTTCTGGGCCCTGTACTTCACCCGCTTTCCGGTAGTCAACGGCTGGGAGCGGACCGACGTGATGCTGATGTGGGCTGTCCTCACCTTCGGTTTCGGCCTGTCCATGGGGCCCTTCGGCAACACCATCAACCTGTCTCAGCTCATCGCCCAGGGGCAGCTGGACTACTACCTGGCCCTGCCCCGTCCCGTCCTGTCCCACACCCTGGTCTCCAACCTCTGGGTTTCGGCCGTGGGCGACCTCCTGTTCGGACCCCTGGTCTTCGTCCTGTTCACCCACCCCACGTGGCCTCGCGCCGGCATCTTCCTGGTGACCTCGGTGCTGAGCGGAGCCATCCTGCTCTCCTACAACATCATCGTCCACTCGCTGAGCTTCTTCATCGGCAACGCCGAGATGCTCTCCTACCAGCTGGGCGGGGCCCTGGTGAGCTTCTCCACCTATCCCCCAGGCATCTTCCGGGGCGCGGCCAAGGTCTTCCTTTATACCGTGATCCCCGCCTTCTTCCTGGGGGCGGTGCCGGTCACCATCATCCGTCAGTTCCGCTGGGACCTGATGGGGCTTCTTATTGTGGTAGCGGTGTCATCCCTGCTCCTGGCCCGCTGGGTCTTCTATAAGGGGCTCGCCCGCTATGAGTCCGGCAACCTGATGGTGATGCGGTCGTGACGTGGAAGGCGGATGTGACGCGCTCTCTTCTCGTCCCCTCCGGCGGCCCCGGCGCGACGGTGGAGCTGACGGAGCCTGTCAACCAGTTGGTCTATCAGAGTGAGGTCCGTCGCGGCCTCTGCTTCGTGTTCACCCCCCACCGGGATACCACCCTGGAATTGGCGGACCCGACGACCCCGCAAGCCGGCAGGAACGGTGGTCCGCCCCGCAACCAGGTGACCCTGCTGGTGGTGGACCGGCGCCTGTTCCTGGCTCCCGGTCAGCAGGTGATACTGCGTGAACTGGAGGGTGAGGCGAAGCCCTCCCGGCGCAGGCTGCTGGTGCGCGTGCTGGACGGCACGGAGCCCCTGGAGGATCCCTTCCCGGACGGCGGCGGGGGAGAGGCGGCAGGCGAGCCGGAGCCGGCCGTCGGCAAGGAAAGGGAGTTGGAAGGGGGCTGAGGGGCCTGACCCCGGCCCCTTTTCTCTTGGATGAAAGTAGGACAGCTGGGGGTGAATACTATGGGGTGAGTTGAAGCCAGAAGGAGGCTGCTGGATTGGAGGAGACGGCGGTATCCGTCGAGTTCGTCTGCTGCCGGTGCGGAACCCAGGGCCTGAGGCGCGTGACGCTCCGTCCTGCTCTGTTGGTGTTGGGCAAGATGCAGTTGCACTGCCCCCGATGTGACGACATCGTCCTGGCCCGGGTCCGCCTCTCCAAACAAGAAGCGAAGCGGCTGGCTGTCTGATTCAGAGGGAAGGTCGAGCGGCTGTCACTGAGAAGGGCGAGGCTCAGAAGGGCGAGGCCCTTCTTTTTTTGCCGGGGGAGCCGGGTAGGCCCTGGGGGAGAGGTCGCGCGGGACGGGCGCAGGGGTCCGACAACGGGTTGTGGTCTCCACTGGCAGATAACACCAGACCTTGTGGCCCCCCTCCACGGCGGAAACCCGCAAAAAATCTTCATTTCAAGTGTTCGGGGGAAGAAGGATTTGGGGGGCTGGAGGAGAATATGACCTGTACGGTGGTGGAAAGTGGGGGGAAGTGGGGGAACCAGGGACGCCTGTGGAGGACCCTGGGGAGCCGGCCCACCCGAACCGGAAAGCCGCAAAATTCTTGCACGGGGCGGGAGGTGAGCCGGGATGTTCATGGGCGAGTATCAGCACAGCGTCGACGACAAGGGGCGTCTCATCGTCCCGGCCAAATTCCGTGACACCCTGGGCGAGAAGTTCGTGGTCACCAAGGGCCTGGACAACTGCCTCTTCGTTTATCCTCAGGCCGAATGGGCCAACCTGGAGTCAAAGCTCAAGGCCCTGCCGCTCACCAATGCCAACGCCCGCGCCTTTGCCCGCTTCATGTTCTCCGGCGCCACGGAGGTAGAGGTGGACAAGCAGGGGCGGATCACCCTTCCCCAGACCCTGCGCGACCACGCCAGGCTGGACCGAGATGTGCTGGTCATCGGCGTGAACACCCGCGCTGAGATCTGGTCGGTGGAGGAGTGGAAGCGGTATCAGGACCAGGCCGGCGAGTCCTACGAGGAGATCGCCGAGAAGATTGTAGACCTGGGGATTTAGACCATGAAGCAAGACAAGGAGTCCTTCCACCATCTGCCCGTACTTCTGGACGAAGTGCTGGAGGGCCTGCGGCCCTTCACGGGCGGCCGCTACGTTGACTGCACGGTGGGCGGCGGCGGGCACAGCCGGGCCGTCCTGCAGGCATCAGAACCAGCCGGCCGGCTGCTCGGCCTGGACCAGGACCCGGCAGCCCTTGAGGCGGCAGGGAAGGCCCTGGCCCCATTCGGTTCACGGGTCACCTTAAAGAAAGCCAACTTTCGCCGCCTGCTGGAAGCGGCCCGCGAAGCGGGTTTCGACCAGGCGGACGGCGTGCTCTTCGATATCGGCGTCTCCTCGCCCCAGTTGGATGAGGGGGAGAGGGGTTTCAGCTTCCACCAGGACGCGCCCCTGGACATGCGGATGGACCCGGAAGGGCCCGTTACCGCCAGGGACCTGGTGAATGGGCTGGAGGCCGCGGCGCTGACGCGCCTCCTCCGTGACTACGGGGAGGAGCGCTGGGCCACACGGATCGCTGACTTCATCGTCCGGAACCGCCCCCTCGACACCACCGGGCAACTGGTGGAGGTCATCAAGGCGGCCATTCCCGCCGCCGCCCGGCGCACCGGGCCGCACCCGGCGCGCCGCACCTTCCAGGCCCTGCGCATCGCCGTCAACGACGAGCTGGGGGCCCTGGAGGAGGGACTCGGGCAGGCCCTGGATCTGGTTCGGCCAGGCGGCAGGGTGGCGGTGATCACCTTCCACTCGCTGGAGGACCGCATCGTCAAGCAGGCGATGCAGGAATGGGCCCGAGGCTGCATCTGTCCGCCCGACCTCCCCGTCTGCGTCTGCGGGCGCAAGCCCAGGGCACGGCTGGTCAGCCGGAAGCCGGTGACGGCGGGGGAGGAGGAACTCAGCCGAAACCCGCGGTCGCGCAGCGCCAAGCTGCGCCTGGCGGAGAAGCTGGCGCCTGAGTAGAAGTTCGCGGCGGAGCAGGCTCCCCGCGGAGTACAAGCACAAGCCCGCTCCGGAGGCCGGATCCACCGGAGGGATCCGCTTCCTCAACCACAGGCTGCGTCGGGTCATGTAAAGCCGGCAGTACCGGCAACCCGACTGCGGCCGCCCCGGCCGCGAAAGCGCGGCGGCTTTCGGGCCGGGGCCCTGAATAGCAAGCCAGGAGGGCGAATACATTGTCTCGGACTAGAGCGGCCTACGCCTACGACTACGCCCCGGGGCTCCCCCGGCAGAAGGGGGCGCCCGCACCGGTTCAGCAGAACCCTGTGCAGCGGCCCCGGCCGGCTCACCGGACCCTTCGGCTGGGGCGTCAGGCGGTGACCGCGTACATCGCGGTCCTGGTCGTGATGGTCCTGGGCGCCCTCGTGATGGTTTCCCAGTATTCCGCCATGGCCTCGGTCAGCTACCAGATCGCCGATATGAAGCGTCAGATCACGGCGGTCGACGAGCAGAACGAAGCCCTGGAGAAGCAGGTGGCGGAGCTGAAGCGGCCGGACCGCATCATGGAGATCGCGACCACCAGGCTTGGGATGGTGTCACCGCAGAATTTCCAGCAAGCCACTACTGCCCCCTTGGTGGCCCAGGCGCAGGAGCCGGACCAGGGGGGCACGAATTCCACTCGGGTGGCGCAAGGCCGCGGCGGGTTCACGCTTTCCGCAGCCCTGGACCGGATAGGCAGGGGGCTCTCACGGCTCCTGGCCGGCCCGGTCCGAACGGAAGCCAAAGGAAAGTGATGGCAGGCGGCCTGCGGGCCGCCTTGGTGTTCTGAGGGGGCTCTGCCGTTGTACACGGTTCTGGGCATCAACTATCGCAAGCGGATGCTCCTTCTCTTCGTCAGTTCGCTCCTGACCTGCAGCCTGCTCATCGGCCGCCTGGCCTTCATCCAGTTGGTTCGCGGCGAGGAGCTGCGGCGGTCGGCCCTGGCCGTGCGTATGCACGAGATTCAGGTCCAGCCGAAGCGCGGCAAGATCCTGGACCGCAACGGCCAGCCGCTGGCCATCAGCGTCAACGTCGACACCGTTTTCGCCTCACCCTTCATGCTCAAGAACAAGCCCGCCACGGCCCACCTGCTGGCGACGCTCCTCAGTCTGGACGAGGAGAAACTGCTGGCCAAGCTGGACCAGAACGTGGGCTTTGTTTATGTCAAGCGGAAGATCTCGGACACGGAGTCCAAGGCGGTCCGTCAGGCGCTGAAGGACGACAGCCAGAAGCCCGCCGACCAGCGGATCCTGGCGGGCGTGGAGCTGACGCAGGAGGGGCAGCGGTTCTACCCCAACAAGCAGTTGGCGGCCAGCGTGCTGGGCATCGCCGGCATCGACAATCAGGGCCTGGAAGGGCTCGAGGTCGAGTATGACGAAGACCTGAAGGGCCGTCCGGGCTTCATCGCCACGGAGACCGACTCCCGCGGCCGCTGGATCAACGGCGCCGCCCACCAGTACCAGGCCCCGGAGGACGGGAACACCCTGGTGACCACCCTGGACGCCAACGTCCAGCTCATCGCCGAGCGCGGCGTGGAGCAGGTGCGCCTGGCGACGGAGGCCAAGCGGGTGGCCATCATTGTCGAGGACATGAAGGGCGGGATCCTGGCCTTCGCCCAGTCGCCGACCTTCGACCCCAACCACTACACCGACTACAAGGCGGCCGACCGGCGCCCCTGGCCCCTGGCCGACACGCTCTACCCCGGCTCGGTCTTCAAGATGGTCACGGCCGCCGCCGCGCTGAACGAGGGCGCCGTCTCCCCCGCCGACCACTTCAACGACCCGGGTTTCATCAAGGTGGGCGACCACACCTTCCACAACTGGGACAACTACGGCACCGGTTCCCCGGACCTGGCGACGGTGATCGAGAAGTCCTCCAACGTGGGCTTCGTGCAGATCGGCCTGCGGGTGGGGCTGGACCGGTTCTACAAGTACATCGACGCCTTCAGCCTGGATAAGCCTACGGGCATCGACCTGCCCGGCGAGGGCCGGGGCCTGGTGCCGCCCCGCAAGTCGGCCACCCTGGTGGACCTGGCGGCCATGTCCTTTGGCCAGACCCTGACCGTCACCCCCATCGCCATGCTCAACGCCGCCACGGCCATCGCCAACGGCGGCGAACTGATGCGCCCCCACTTCGGTATGGAAGTCCGCAACCCGGACGGGCAGGTGCTGCGCAAGTTGGAGCCCGACCCCGTTCGCCCGGTGCTGTCTCGCGAGACCACCACTACGCTGGCGGCCATGCTGGAGAACGTCATCTCCCGCGGCACCGGCAAGATGGCCCACGTGGACGGTTACCGCCTGGCGGGCAAGACGGGCACGGCCCAGAAGAACGTCAACGGCCGCGTCTCCTCCGACAAGCACACCGCCGCCTTTGTGGGCTTCGGCCCTGTGGATAAGCCGCAGATCGCCGTGGCCATTGTCATCGACGAGCCCGGCCCGAGCGTTCCTTACTACGGAGGCCAGATCGCCGCCCCGGTGTTCGGGGTGGTCATGGGCGATCTGCTGCGCTACCTGGAGATCCCCCCGACGGAGCCCAAGATCGGCAAGCCGGGCGGGCAGCCCCTGCCGGTGGAAGAGATGGCGGAGGTGCCGTCCCTGGTCAACCTGCCGGTGGATGAGGCGCGCCGGGTGGCCGTGGACGCCGGCTTCCAACTCAGGGTGGACGGGGCCTACCCGGTGGTCACCGGGCAGGTGCCGCCTGCCGGGGCCAGGCTGCCCAGAGGCAGCACCCTGATTGTGGAAGCGACGGAGGAGGGCACCGCCCTCAGCGGCGAGGTCCGCGTGCCGGACCTGACGGGCAAGACCCTGCGCGAGTCCGCCGGGATCCTGGCGGGCATGAACCTGCGCCTGGCTCCGGAGGGCACCGGCCTGGCGGCCGGCCAGGACCCGGCGCCGGGCACCCTGGTCGCTCCAGGAAGTTCCGTCCGCGTAACCTTTCGGACTCCAGCCGCGTCCCCCTAGCGGGAAGCGTTTCGGAGACATAAAATGATTTCAGTCTGGGCATGCCTTTGAGTAAATGGGGGCATGGCCCGAGGAGGCCGACATGCGCTTAGCCGAACTGCTGAAGGGGATTCCCCAGGCCCGGGTGGACGGGTCGACGTCGCTGGACGTGTCCGCCCTGAGCTACGACTCCCGGAGCGTGGCTCCAGGGTC
The DNA here is from genome assembly GCA_937868875.1 of uncultured Bacillota bacterium. Taxonomy (GTDB): domain Bacteria; phylum Bacillota; class Sulfobacillia; order JAMDAP01; family JAMDAP01; genus JAMDAP01. Next base: position 15,134 of record CALMNP010000117.1, read on the forward strand.
TTTGTTTGTGGCCATTCGGGGCCTGGTGACCGACGGGCACCGCTTTCTGGACGACGCCGTCCGGGCGGGGGCCGCCGCCGTCATGGTCCAGGAGGAGTTGCCTGTGCCGGACCACGTGGTGCGGGTGATCGTGCCCGACACCCGCGAGGCCCTGGCCCTGGCGTCAAGCGCCTTCTACGGCCACCCCAGCAAGAAGCTGCGCCTGATCGGCGTCACCGGCACCAACGGCAAGACCACCACCACCTACCTGATCCGGGCCATCCTGCGCGCCCGGGGGTTCAAGGTGGGGCTCATCGGTACGGTCAAGTCCATGTTGGAGGACGAGGAGATCCCAGCCGTCCGGACGACCCCCGAGTCCCTGGACCTGCAGGCCCTGTTCGCCAGGATGCTGGCGGCGGGCTGCGACTACGTGGTGATGGAGGTCTCGTCCCACGCGCTGGACCTGAAGCGCGTGGCCGCCTGCGAGTTCGACGCCGGGGTCTTCACCAACCTGACCCAGGACCACCTGGACTACCACGGCACCCTGGAGAACTACCTGGCGGCCAAGGGCAGGCTGTTCCGCATGCTGGGCGGCACCTACGCCGGCCGGCCCAAGAAGGGGCCCAAGGTGGCGATCCTGAACCAGGACGACCCGGCCTCGGGCCAACTGCGGGCCCTGACGAAGGTGCCCGTCCTGACCTATGGGATCGACCAGCCGGCCGACCTGACCGCCTCCGACCTGGACGTGGCCCTGGACGGCGTCCGCTACGAGGTCCACTCGCCCCGGGGCCGGGCCCGGGTGAACCTGTCCATGTCCGGCCGCTTCAACGCTTACAACTCCCTGGCCGCCATCGCCGTCGGTCTGGCGGAGGGCGTGCCCCTCGACCTCTGCATCCGGGCCCTGGAAGGGGTCCAGGGGGTGCCGGGCCGGGTGGAGGGCGTCTCCCTGGGGCAGCCCTTCAGCGTGCTGGTGGACTACGCCCACACGCCGGACGGAGTCGAGAACGTGCTGCGCGCGGCCCGGGAGATGACGCGCAAGCGGGTTATCGTCGTCTTCGGCGCCGGTGGCGACCGAGACCGCACCAAGCGGCCCATCATGGGGCGCATCGCCGCCGAACTGGCTGATTACGCGGTCGTCACCTCGGACAACCCGCGCAGCGAGGACCCGGAATCCATCACCCGCGAGATCGAAGCGGGCATCACCACCCTGCCCAGCCACGCCCCCTATGAGGTGGTTGTGGACCGGGCCGAGGCCATCCACCGGGCCATCAGCCTGGCCGAGCCGGGAGACGTGGTGGTCCTGGCCGGCAAGGGGCACGAAACTTACCAGATCTTCCGCGACCGCACCATCCACTTCGACGACAGGGAAGTGGCGGCCGAGGCCGTCCGCCGGAGGCTGGGCCAATGACGGCGCCGCTGTTCACAGCCGAAGAAGCGGCCCGGGCCGCGGAGGGCGCCCTGCTGGCCGGCACGGGCCTGGGGGCGTCCCTGACCGGGGTGGCCGCGGACAGCCGGCAGGTGGGCCCCGGCGACCTCTTCGTCGCTATTCGGGGCGAGCGCGTCGACGGGCATGATTTCGTCCCCACGGCCGCACAGCGGGGCGCCGCCGGCGTCCTTGTCTCCCGCGTCGACCCGGCCTGGGGCCTGCCGCCCCAGGTGGCTGTGATTCAGGTGGACGACCCGGTGCGGGCCCTGGGCCGGCTGGCCCGCTACCACCGCCGGCGCCTTCCCGTGCGCCTGACGGCCATTACCGGCAGCGTCGGCAAGACCTCCACCAAGGACCTGACCGCCGCCGTCCTGGCCCGGCGCTTCCGGCTGCTGAAGTCGGAGGGGAACCTCAACACCGAGGTGGGCCTGCCCCTCACCCTGCTCCGCCTGACGGCGGAGACGGAGGCGGCGGTGGTGGAGATGGGCATGCGGGGGCTGGGCCAGATTCAGTACCTGGCCTCTCTGGCCGAGCCCCAGGTGGGGCTCATCACCAACATCGGCCGCACCCATCTGGAACTGCTTGGCTCGGAGGAGAACATCGCCTGGGCCAAGTCCGAACTGCTGGAGGCGCTGCCCGCCGAGGGACTGGCCATCCTCAACGACGACGACCCCTGGACCCCCGTCGTCTCGGGGCGAAGCCGGGCCAGGGTCCTGCGCTATGGCTGGGAAAGGGTCGCCGCCGGGGACTTCCCGCCGGCCGGCAGCCGTCCGGACGTGTACGCCGCCGGGGTCCGCGCCCTGGGCGCGCGGGGCACGTCCTTTCGCCTGTTCACCCCAGAGGGTTGGGCCGAGGTGGTTCTGCCCCTGCCCGGCCGGCACAACGTGGCCAACGCCCTGGCGGCGGCGGCCGTGGGCACGGCCTGGGGGCTCAGCCCCGCCGACATCGCCGCCGGGCTGGGCGAGGCCCGCATCTCGGACAAGCGGATGAACGTCTTTCAAGCAGGTGCGGTGACCATCCTGGACGACACCTACAACGCCTCTCCCGTCTCCACCATCGCCGCCCTCGAGGTTCTTAAGGGACTGGAGGGCCGGCGGCGGGTGGCCGTGCTGGGCAATATGCTGGAACTGGGCGAGTACGCGGAGGAGGGCCACCGCGAGGTGGGCCTGGCGGCCGTCCGTCTGGGCGTGGACGTGCTGCTGACCGTGGGCGACCTGGCGCGCCACATCGCCGCCGGCGCCCAGGAGGCACAGGAGGCGCAGGGGCCCCAGGGGTCGCAGGGGCCGCAGGCTCGGCGGGCCCATACCGACGTGCATCACGCGCCCGACCGCCATGCGGCAGAGCCGCTCCTCGCGGAGTTGGTGCGCCCCGGCGATGTGGTGCTGGTCAAGGGGTCGCGAGGCATGGCCATGGAGGAACTGGTGGCGGTGCTGCGCCGGCGCTTTGAGGCGCCGGGAGCCGGCGGTTCCGCGGGAGAGGGGGTTGGATCGTGACCCCGGGGCTGATGGCCGCGAGCTTCCTGACCTCTCTGGTCGTGACCATGCTGTTGGGCCCCATCGTCATCCCCGTCCTGCGCCGGCTCAAATTCGGCCAGACCATCCGGGCGGAAGGGCCTCAGACCCACAGGAAGAAGCAGGGGACGCCCACCATGGGCGGGATCATGTTCGTGGCCGGCACCGTGGCGGCGGTGGTCCTGGCCCCGCTCATCGCCAGGCCGGTGGCCGCCGGCGCCCGGCTGTGGGACTGGGAACTGCTGCTGGCGATGGTCATGACCCTTGGAGTCGGACTGATCGGCTTCGCCGACGACTACATTAAGGTGGTGCTCAAGCGCTCCCTGGGCCTCAGAGCCCGGGAGAAGCTGGTGGCGCAAACCCTGCTGGCTCTGGCCTTGGGTCTGTTCGCCTACGCGCAGGGCAGCCTGGTGCGGGTGCCCTTCACCGGCTGGACCTTCGACCTGCACGCCTTCTACCCGGCCTTCGTCGTGCTGGTGGTGCTCTCCGCATCCAACGCGGTCAACCTCACCGACGGCCTGGACGGCCTCTGCGCCGGCGCCTCGCTGTTGTCATTCCTGGCCTACGCCGGCGTAGCCTACATTCTGGGACACCCCTCGCTGGTCATGTTCTCGCTGGCCGTGGCGGGCGGAGCGCTCGGCTTCCTCCGCTTCAACCGGCACCCGGCGCAGGTGTTCATGGGCGACGGCGGGTCCATGTCCCTGGGCGGAGCCCTGGCCTCGGTGGCTGTGCTGACCCACACCGAGCTGCTGCTGGTCATCATCGGCGGGCTCTATGTTCTGGAAGCGCTGTCGGACATCATCCAGGTGGCGTCGTTTCGCCTTTTGGGGCGGCGGGTCTTCCGCATGGCCCCCCTGCACCACCACTTTGAGCTGGCCGGCTGGCCGGAGGAAAAGGTGGTGCGACGCTTCTGGCTGACGGCCGCGGTCTTTTCGGCCATCGGCATCTGGGCCGTGGGAGGGATGGGTCGTTGAAGCGGCACGCCCCTGACTATGTGTTGCTGTTGGCAGTCCTGACCCTGGCGGGCATCGGCGTGGTGGAGGTGTTCTCCGCCAGTTCCGTCATGGCCGGGCTGCGCTACCACAACCCCTTCTACTACCTGGAGCGTCAGGCCCTGTGGATGGCCCTGGGCACCCTGGCCATGACCGCCACCATGAACATCGATTATCACCACTACAAACCCCTTGCCAGGTCCGGGTTCTTCCTCAACCTGCTGCTCCTGGTCCTGGTGCTCATTCCCGGCGTCGGCCTGGCCCGCCTGGGAGCGCGGCGCTGGATCGGGTTTGGCGCGGCACAGTTTCAGCCATCCGAGACCATGAAGCTGGCCTTCATGATCTACCTGGCCGCCACCCTCAGCCGCGAGGGGGAAGCCGGCAAGCTGCGCCACTTCACGCGGGGGCTGCTTCCCCGGCTGGCCTTGCTGGGCCTGGTCTTCGGCCTCATCATGCTGGAACCGGACATGGGGACGTCCCTGGCCATGGCCGGAGCCGTGGTGGTGGTGCTGTTCGCCGCCGGCGCCCGCCTGGGACATCTGGTGGCTCTAGGCCTCTCGGCGATCCCGGGCCTGCTGGCCCTCATCTGGATTGCACCCTACCGCCTGCGCCGGTTCCTGTCCTTCCTGGACCCTCAGGCCGATCCCCAGGGCAGTGGCTACCACATCATCCAGGCGCTCTACGCCTTTGGGTCCGGAGGGATCTTCGGCGTCGGCCTGGGCGCCGGCAAGCTCAAGTTCGGCTACCTGCCGGAGAACCACACGGACTCCATCTTCGCCATGATCGGCGAGGAACTGGGGTTTGTCGGGGCCCTGGTGGTGATCGTGCTGTTCTTCCTCTTCGCCTGGCGCGGCCTGCAAGTGGCCCTGCGGGCGCCGGACGCCTTCGGCTCGCTCCTGGCGGTGGGTCTGACGGCCACCGTGGTGGTGCAGGCCTTCCTGAACATCGCCGTCATCACCGCCAGCATCCCATTCACCGGCATTCCCCTGCCCCTGGTCAGCTACGGGGGCACGAACCTGCTGATCACCATGGCCGGCGTGGGCGTGCTGCTCAACGTCTCGCGTTATTCCACACGCTAGGGGTCTCTTCCCGACAGGAGCTGGACTATGCCGAAGCTGCGCGTCGTCATCACCGGCGGCGGTACGGGCGGCCACATCTACCCCGCCCTGACCATCGCCCACACCCTCATGGCCCTGGAACCTGCAACGGAGGTTCTCTACGTCGGCACCGCCTCCGGCATGGAGGCGGACCTGGTGCCGCGCGCCGGGCTGGCCTTCGCCTCCGTGCACGTCTCCGGCGTCGCCGGCAAGTCCGCGCGAAAGGCCGCATCCGGCCTGTTTCAGGCCGCCCGCGGCACCCTGGAATCCCTTCTTCTGCTGCGCCGGTGGCGACCGGACGTGGTGGTGGGCACCGGCGGTTACGTGTCCGGCCCCGTGGTTCTGGCCGGAAAGCTGCTGCAGGCGCGCCTGGCCATTCAGGAGCAGAACGTGATTCCCGGGGTCACCATCCGCCTCCTGGCGAGGCTGGCACACCGGGTCTTCCTGCCGGATGAGGCGGCCGTCCGCTACTTTCCCGGCGGGGCCAAGTACCTGGTGACCGGTAACCCGGTGCGGGCTGAAGTGGTCCAGGCAGATCGGGCCGAGGCCCGGCGGCGCCTGGGCGTTCCCGAGGAGAAGCGCCTTCTCTACGTCTTCGGCGGCAGCACCGGGGCGAAGCCCCTGCACCAGGCCCTGGTGCCCCGACTGAAGAGCCTTCTGAGCCGTCCTGACCTGATGGTCCTCTACGTGACCGGCCGGGCCAACTTTGACTGGGTGGCGGCAGGGCTGCAGGAGCAGGGAATAGAGCTGGAAATTCCCGGAAAGATTATGGTCAAGCCCTACCTGTACGAGGCCGCCGACGCCCTGGCGGCAGCCGACCTGGCTCTGGTTCGGGCCGGCGCCATGACCATGGCGGAGTTGGCGGTGAGAGGGCTGCCCGCCGTCATCATCCCCTTCCCCCACGCCATCTACGACCACCAGGAGTGGAACGCGCGCCTGCCGGAGGAGCGCGGCGCCGCCGTGGTGCTGCGGGAGTCCGAGCTGACGCCGGACGCGCTGGAGCAGACCCTGGCGGGGCTGCTGGACCAGCCCGGCAGGCTGGCGGAGATGGCGGCGCGAATGAAGTCGTTGGGGCGACCCGGGGCGGCGGAAAGCATCGCCCGGGAGATTCTGGCCCTGGCCCGGCCAGGCCGGGCCCGCAGGTAGCGCGGGTACTAGCCGGCGGCCGGCTGCCCCGCCCGGGGGCGCCTGCCGGGACGCAGTTGCAGGACGGCGAAGGAGTCGAGCTAAAGAATGGCCCACGTCCATATGGTTGGTATCGGCGGCGCAGGCATGTCCGCTATTGCGCAGGTTTTGCTGGCTCAGGGGGACCGGGTGTCCGGCTCGGACATCGCGGCCTCCGACGTGACGGAGCGCCTCAGCGGGTGGGGAAGCCGGGTGACCATCGGGCACCGGCCCGAGAACGTGCCCACGGACGCCGACATGGTGGTGGTCTCGCGGGCCATTGACGGGGACAACCCGGAGGTGCAGGAGGCCCTGCGCCGCGGCCTCCCCCTGCTGCAGCGGGGAGAGATGCTGGCCCGCATCATGGAGCGGAGCAAGGGCGTGGCGGTGGCCGGCACCCACGGCAAGACCACCACCACCTCCATGATCGCCCTGGTCCTGGAGCGGGGCGGGCTGGACCCGGCCGTTCTGGTGGGAGGCACGGTCCCACACCTCGGCGGCAACGCCCGGGCTGGGCACGGTCCCTTCCTGGTGGCCGAGGCCGACGAGAGCGACGGTTCCTTCCTGCTGCTCCAGCCGCACATCGCCGTGGTCACCAACGTGGAGGCCGACCACCTGGACCACTGGGGCGACCTGGATCACATCGTGGACGGGTTCCGGCGGTTCCTGGGCCAGGTGGACGACGACGGCCTGGCCGTGGTCTGCGCCGACGACGCGCTGCTGCGCCGGATGGCCGACGAGGGTCGGGCGGCTCCGGGCCATCGCTGGTTCACCTACGGCCTGACCGGTCCTGCCGACCTCACGGGCCTGGCCCCGCAGTTGGAGGGCATGGGCTCTCGCACCGAGGTGCGCCTGTCGGACAAGCATCTGGGCTACCTGGAGCTGCAGGTGCCCGGCCTGCACAATATCACCGATGCGCTGGCCGCCGTGGCCGTCGGCCTGGAGGCGGGGCTGGACTTCGAGACCATCGCCCGCGCCCTGCGCGAGTTCACCGGGGCCCAGCGCCGCTTCCAACTGCGGGGCGAGGCCGCCGGGGTCCGCGTGGTGGACGACTACGGCCACCACCCGTCCGAAATCCGCGTCACCCTGCGGGCGGCGCGGCAGGCCTCAGGTGGTCGGGTCATCGTCTGCTTTCAGCCCCACCGCTATACGCGAACCCAGTTCCTGCTGGAGGAGTTCGGCCAGGCGTTCCGCGATGCCGACCACATCTACATCACCGACATCTACGCCGCCAGCGAAAAACCCATTGCCGGCCTCTCCGGGCAGACGGTGGTGGAGGCCATCCACCGCCACACCGGCCAGCGGGCCGAGTACGTCCCTAGCCCGGAGGACCTTCCGGAGCGCGTGGCCGCCGTGGCCCGCCCCGGAGACCTGGTCCTCACACTGGGGGCCGGTAACATCTGGCGAGCGGGCGCGCATATCCTGGAGAGCCTGGCGGCTCGAGAGGAGGACCCCGGATGGTCGAGTCACCGGCAGTAGACGCCCTGCGTACTATGCTGCAGAGCCCGGTTGCGGCTGAAGAGCCCCTGGCGCGCCACACCTCCTTTCGTATCGGAGGGCCGGCGGACCTCTTCGTCCTGGTGCAGAACACCCAGGACCTGGGCCGGGCCCTCCGCTTTGCCTCTGAACGGGGGTTGCCCGTTCACATGCTGGGGGGCGGCACCAACGTCCTGGTGCTGGATGAAGGCGTGCGGGGTCTGGTCCTCAAGCTGGACGGCGAGTTCAAGGACATCGACTGGGTTCGCGACGGAGCCGGAGCCCGGGTCATCGCCGGGGCTGCCGTGTCAATGGTTGGGTTGGCGCGGCGGGTCACGGACCAGGGGCTGTCCGGCCTGGAGTTTGCTGCCGGCATTCCCGGTACGCTGGGGGGCGCCGTGGTCATGAACGCCGGAACCTACCTGGGCTGCATCGCCGATGTGGCGACACGGGTCTGGCTCATGGACGGCCGCGGTGAACTGCAGGAGCGCGTCAAGGACGGCATGGGGTTCGGCTACCGGACCAGCGTTCTGCAGCAGGACCCTCACTACGTCTGCCGGGTGGAGATGGAGCTGGCCGAGGGCGACCGGGCCAGGCTCAAGTCAACGGTGCGCGAACACCTGGAGCGCCGGGCGGCCACGCAGCCGCTGTCCCAGCCGAACGCCGGCAGCATCTTCAAGAACCCGCCGGGCGACTATGCCGGCCGTCTCATCGAGGCGGTCGGGGCCAAGGGCTGGCAGTCGGGAGGGGCCATGGTCTCGCCGCTGCACGCCAACTTCATCGTCAATACCGGTCAGGCCACCGCCAGGGACGTGCTCACCCTCATGGAACGGGTGAAGGCCGCCGTGCGGGAGCGGTTCGGGGTGGAGCTGGAACCGGAAATCAAGATCTGGGGCGCGGGAGGGTCCACCGCCTAGGTGGCGGCCGCCCGTCGCCGACCGGAGGTGAGAGCAGGATGGACCGGTACATAGTCGTAGGCGGCAACAGGCTTTCCGGCACAGTTCGAATGAGCGGTGCCAAGAATGCAATCCTGCCGGTCATGGCGGCAACGGTGCTCACTCCTGGTGATCACCTGATTCGAGATGTGCCCCGCCTTCGCGACGTCGAGGTGATGAAGGAGATCCTGGAGGCCCTGGGCGCCCGCGTGCAGCCGGAGGAGGGCGGCCGGAGCCTTCTCGTCAACACCGACGGGCTGAACGCCTCGGAGATTCCCGAAGACCTGATGCGCGAGATGCGCTCCTCCATCTTTCTGATGGGCGCCCTGCTGGGACGCATGGGCCAGGTTCGGTGCTGTCATCCCGGCGGCTGTGCCATCGGCTCCCGCGACATCGACCTGCACCTGATGGGACTGGGCGCCCTGGGCGCCGACATCCACGAGAAGTACGGCTACATCAACGCCAGTGCCGGCCGCCTGGTGGGTCGGGAGATTTACCTGGACCTGCCTTCGGTGGGCGCCACGGAGAACATCATGATGGCGGCGGTCCTGGCCGAGGGCACCACCATCGTCCGCAATGCCGCCAAGGAGCCCGAGATCGTCGACCTGCAGAACTTCCTCAACGGACTGGGCGCCCGCATCAAGGGCGCCGGCCTGGATGTCATCCGCATCGACGGGGTGACCCAGCTTCACCCCGGTGAGCATACCGTCATCCCGGACCGCATCGAGACCGGCACCTTCATGGTGGCCGCCGCCATCGCCCGGGGCGAGGTGGAGATCGAAAACGTCATCGCCGAGCACGTGGAGGCGATTACGGCCAAGCTGCGGGAGACCGGGGCGACGGTCCGCGTGGAGAAGGACCGCGTTGTCGTCTCGGCTGACCGCCGGGCCCGGGCCGTGGACTTCAAGACGCTGCCCTACCCGGGCTTCCCCACCGACATGCAGCCCCAGATGATGGCCCTGATGTGCACGGCCGACGGCACCAGCATCATCACCGAAACCATCTTCGAGAACCGCTTCAAGGCGGCGGACGAACTGCGCCGCATGGGCGCGGATGTGAAGGTGGAGGGGCGCAGCGCCATCATCAAGGGCGTGCCTCGCCTGTCCTCGGCGGCGGTGGAGGGCCCCGCCCTCCGTGAGGGGGTGGCCCTGGTGTTGGCGGCCCTGACGGCCGACGGCGTCACCACGGTGGAAGGGGTCCACCATATTGAGCGCGGCTACGAGGCCCTGGAGCAGAAGCTGGCCTCGCTGGGTGCGGACATCACCCGCGAGACCTGGCGGGAGCCGCGTCCGGTGCGGCAGTACGCCGGATAGGCCCGACCGCTGAGTCCGGTCCCGGTTCTCGGCAGGGCCTGCAGGGCCGGGCCGAAGCCCGGCCTTATCCCGGCCTGGGGCCGGGACAAGCCCCATGTCGTTACCGCGCGAGTTTCCCATACTTTCCGTGGCAGGGACCCTCTTCAACATGACATAACCGCGTGGTAGAATGGTCCTAGCCTACCCAGAGGTGGTTTTCCTTGCCAAAGGTGATCACGCGCCTCGGAGGGCTACTGGCGCTGGCCGTGGCGGCCTTTCTTTTTTTGCAGTCAGGATTCTTCCGTCTGGAGCGCATCGTGGTCACCGGCAACAAGCGGGTGACCCAGGACGAGGTGGTTCTTCTCGCCGGGGTGGCCCCGGGAACCCACCTCTATGGCCTGCGCCTGGACCGGGTGGCGGAGCGCGTCAGGCAGAATCCCTGGGTGATGGACGCCAGGGTGACAAGGCGCTGGCCGGCGGCGCTGGTCATCACCGTCACCGAGCGGCAGCCCGTGGCTCTTATTCCCTATTATCAGTACTTCCTGGCCGTGGACCGGGACGGCACCGCCCTGGGGCTGGTGCAGGATCTGGCCAGCCTGGAGGTGCCCGTCATCGGCGGCCTGTCGTCCTCGGAGGTCCTTCTGGGGCGGCCCTATCCCGTGGACAAGCTCAAGGTGGGGCTCACCTGCCTGCAGGCCCTGGGTCAGCCCTGGGTGGACCAGGTCTCGGACCTGGACCTATCCGGGGACCGCGACCTGACCATGTTCCTGCGCGGCCCGATTGAGGTGCAGGTCAGCCAGACCGGAGACCTGAAGGCCAAGATGCAGACGCTGGCCACCATCCTGACGGACGCCCAGGCCAAGGGCCTGAACCTGGCCAAGGTGGACCTCCGGTGGGACGGCCAGCCGGTTATCGTCTTGAAGAACCAACCCGTGGGCGGCGCCAAGGGCGGAACGTCGGGAGGGACCCCCTAGATGAAGCGACAGAGCGTCCTGGCCATCGCGTTGGTGGTGGCCGTGACGGGCATGATGCTGGCCTACCAGGTCCGGATACAGCGCGCGGCGGCCAGCAGCCTGCCGGTGCAGCGCAGCGAGGTGCTGGTGCAGAACCTGCAGGCCGTGGAGAAAGAGCGCGACAGCCTGCGGGACGAGGTGGCCCAGCTTCGTGGTCAGATCGCCAAGAGCGGCGCGGTTTCCGATCAGCTCTCGGCGGTGGAGACGCAGTTGGAGCAGGCCCGCATGGCGGCCGGACTGGAGGACGTGGAGGGACCCGGGGTCATCGTCACCCTGGACGACTCCAAGCGTGCCCCGGAGAAGGGCCAGGACCCTAACGTCTTCCTTCTTCATGACGACGACCTGCTGAAGGTGGTCAACGAACTGCGCGACGCCGGGGCGGAGGCCATCTCCATCAACGGCCAGCGCCTGGTGGCCACCTCGGAGATCCGCTGCGCCGGATCCACGGTGTCCATCAACAACACCCGCACGGCGCCGCCCGTGGATATCCGGGCCATCGGCGATCCGGCGGTGCTGGAGGCGGCCCTGCGGCTGCGCGGCGGCATTGCCGAGACCCTGCTCTTCTGGGGCATTCAGGTGGACATCAAGCAGCAGAAGCTGGTGGTGGTGCCGGCGTACAAGGGGAGCCTGCAGCCCCAGTATGCCAAGCCCGCGGCGGGGGGTGCTCAGTAATGTGGATCGTCCTGGGAGCCCTGGTCCTGGGCCTGGCCATGGGGACCGTCATTCCGCTCTCACTGCCCCTGGCGTACGGCCACTACCTGTCGATCGCCGTCCTGGCCGCCCTGGACACCGCCTTCGGCGGCATCCGGGCCTACCTGGAGGACCGCTTCGACGTCGGTGTCTTCGTTACAGGATTTGTCAGCAACACCCTTCTGGCGGGCTTCTTCACCTTCCTGGGGGACCGGTTGGGGGTTGAGCTGTACTACGCCGCCCTGTTTGCTCTGGGCGTGCGGGTTTTCAACAATCTGGGGGTCATCCGGCGCGACCTGATGCAGGACTGGAAGAAGCGCGGAGGCCACAAATTCTCGCCCGAGCAGCGCGAGACCCAGGGGTAAAAAGAGGGAAAGCCCGTCCTCGGTACGAATTGGTATTAGCGAGGCGGGTCCGGGGGGTGCCAGATTGCGGCGCGATATCATTACAGCCCTGGACGCAGGCTCCAGCAGAATATCCGTGACCATGGCCGAAATCAGGGCCGACCGCCAGCTTCACATCATCGGCGCCGCCAGCGTACCCGCAGCCGGGATGAAAAAAGGTGTCGTGGTCGACATCGAGGCCGCCGCCCAGGCCATGGCCGGGGCGGCCACACGCTGCCAGCGCATGGCGGGCGCACCCATCGGGCGCGTCGCCGTCAGCCTTTCCGGCAGCCATGTCGCCTCGTTCAACAACCGGGCCCTGGTCTCCGTGGCCCGCCCGGGCCAGGAGGTTGGCCCGGACGACGTACACCGCGCCATGGAGGCCGCCCGGGTGGTCAACCTGCCGGGCGACCGCGAACTGGTTCATGTTCTCCCCAGGCAGTTCCTGGTGGATGGGTACGACGGCATCCGGGACCCGGTGGGCATGATGGGCAACCGCCTGGAGGTGGAGGCCCACATGGTCACCGCTTCCGGTTCAGCCATACAGAACCTGCTCAAGGCGGTGCTCCGCGCCGGGCTGGAGGCGGACCAGGTCATCCTGGCCTCGCTGGCCGCGGCGGAAAGCACCCTCACCCAGGCGGAACGTGAGAACGGAGCCGTCCTGGCAGACATCGGCGCCGGCACCACCGACGTGGCGGTGTTCGAGGACGGAAGCCCGTCGCTCACCTTCGTTCTGCCCGTGGGCAGCGACCACATCACCTCCGACCTGGCCATGGGGCTGCGCATCCCGCTTTCCGAGGCCGAGCGCCTCAAGCTGGAGTACGGCCTGCTGCCGGGGCGCCAGCCGGGTGACGGCGTGCTTTTCGAGTTGCCCAGCGCCGGCAGCGGGGAGCACCGCGAGGTGACGCCCTCGCTGCTGCTGGACATCGTCGAGCCCCGGGTGCACGAACTGCTCAACCTGATGCTCACGGAGGTGCGGCGTTCCGGCCTGACGCGCCGGCTGCCGGGCGGACTGGTGCTGACGGGCGGCGGAGCGCGCCTGGCCGGATTGGATGTCTGGGCCTCGCGCGAAATGGGCATTCCCGTGCGCGTGGGCGAGCCCGAGTCCCTGGCCGGTCTGTCAGAGGCGGTGCAGGGCCCGGAACACGCCGCGGCGGTGGGTCTGGTCAGGTTGGCCCTGGCCAGGCGGTCGCGGGCCTCCGCGGCCGTGGCGGCCTCGGCCGAGTCGGGCGGCTTCGGCCTGATGGCACGGTTGAAGGACTGGTTCCGCGAGCTGTTCTAGAGAGGGATCCTACAGCTTTGCCATAGAAAGAGCCCCTGCCGGCGCCTGCATGGCGGAGGGGGGGCGAGACCCAGCGGGGAGGACGACGGATTGGCCATGGAACTGGATCAGGTCGCCGCAATTAAGGTCATTGGTGTGGGTGGCGGCGGCAACAACGCGGTCAACCGGATGATCACGGCCGGCTTGCGCAGCGTGGAGTTCATTGCCGTGAACACGGACGCGCAGGCGCTCACCCTCTCCATGGCTGAACACAAGGTACAGATCGGCGGCAAGTTGTCGCGCGGCCTCGGCGCCGGCGCCAACCCGGATATCGGCGAACAGGCGGCCCAGGAGTCGCGCGAGGTGATTCTGCAGGCGCTGTCCGGCGCGGACATGATCTTCATCACCGCCGGCATGGGCGGCGGCACCGGAACAGGCGCGGCGCCCATCGTGGCCGAGGTGGCCAAGGAACTGGGCGCGCTGACCGTGGGCGTGGTCACCAAGCCCTTCGCCTTCGAGGGCCGGAAGCGGCTGGCCCAGGCGGAGCGCGGCATCGCCGCCCTGCGAGACAAGGTAGATACGCTGATCACCATCCCCAACGACCGTCTGCTTCAGGTTGTGGAGAAGAAGACCTCCATCATCGACGCCTTCAAGATGGCGGACGACGTGCTGCGCCAGGGCGTGCAGGGCATCTCCGACCTGATTGCGGTGCCCGGCCTGATCAACCTGGACTTCGCCGACGTCAAGACCATCATGCATGAAGCCGGCTCGGCCCTGATGGGCATCGGCGTGGCGCGGGGCGAGAACCGCGCCGTGGAGGCGGCTCGCATGGCCATCTCCTCGCCGCTCCTGGAGACCACCATGGACGGAGCCAAGGGCGTGCTGCTGAACATCACCGGAGGCGCCGACCTGGGCCTGTCCGAGGTCAACGACGCCGCCGAGATCATCGCCCAGGCCGCCGACCCTGACGCCAACTTCATCTTCGGCGCCGTCATCGACGACAACATCATGGAAGAGATCCGCATTACCGTGATCGCCACCGGCTTCGATCAGGGCGTCTACCGGCCCGGCCGGCGCTTTGACGACCTGGAGCTGAAGCCCTTCGCCAGCGACGACCTGGACATCCCGGCCTTCCTGCGGCGCAAGGCGTAAGGAGCGACCCGCCCCGGCCTCGGACGCCTCGGACGGGTGACTCGGGTTACCACAGGAGACTGCAGCGGCTTGAGCTTGAAGCTCAAGCCGCTTTTCACGTTGGGCGCCTTTC
>CALMNP010000118.1 GCA_937868875.1 uncultured Bacillota bacterium
GTGGTGGAGCTGATCTCGATAGACGATTTTGCCAAGGTTCAGCTCCGCGTGGCCGAGATCGTGTCGGCGGAGAAGGTGGAGAAGGCCGATAAACTCCTCAAGCTCCAGGTGCGCCTGGGTGAGGAAACGCGCCAGATCGTGTCCGGCATCGCCCAGCACTACACGCCGGAGAGTCTGGTGGGCAAGCGCATCGTGGTCGTGGCCAATCTCAAGCCCGTCAAGCTGCGCGGTATCGAGTCCGCCGGCATGCTGCTGGCGGCCTCAAACGAGGACGGACTGACCCTGGTCACCACGGACAGGCCTATCGTCTCCGGGTCCAAGGTCAAGTGATGGACGGTTATCTGATTGACAGCCACGCTCATATTGCCGACGACGACTACGACCAGGACCGGGAGGCGGTGCTGGAGCGGGCCCGGGCGGCGGGGGTGCGACTGGTGCTGAACATTGGCTACGACCGGGATTCGTCCCTCCGAAGCCTGGACCTGGCGGAGAGGGAGAATATGGTGTACGCGGCGGTCGGCTACCACCCCCACGACGCCGAGGCGGTGACCGAAGCCTCCTACGAGGAGCTTCGCCGCTGGTGCCAGCATCCCAAGGTGCGGGCCATCGGGGAGATCGGCCTGGATTACTACCGGGACCTCTCCCCCCGGGACGCTCAGGATCGGGTGTTTCGGCGGCAGCTTGCCCTCGCCCGCGAGCTGGGCCTGCCCGTGGTGATTCACGACCGCGACGCCCACGAGGACCTGCTTCGGGTGCTGCGGGAGGAGGGGGCCGGGCAGGTCGGCGGCGTCATGCATTGCTTCTCCGGGGACGAAGAACTGGCCCGCCGCTGCCTTGACCTGGGTTTCCACATCGGGCTGGGTGGACCGGTCACCTTCAAGAATGGCCAAACGGCGCAAGCCGTGGCCCGCATGGTGCCGGACGACCGCCTTCTGATAGAGACGGACAGTCCCTACCTGGCCCCCGTTCCTTACCGCGGACGGCGCAACGAGCCGGCCCACGTGAGGCTGGTGGCCGAGGCCATTGCCGCCTTGCGCGGCCTGCCTCTGGAGAGCCTGGCAGAGGTGACCAGCGCCAACGCTCGTCGCCTGTTCCGCCTTCCTGACCTCGACTGAGGGGCGGGAACCTGGCGGGCGGCCTTTCCGTCGAGGGCCGGAAATGCCCAACTGACGCGCCCGGAGACAAACAGGGCAACCATTGGAAGTTGGCATTGCGCAGGGTTTTGACGGTTGGTGTCGAACTCATTTATCCCTGGGCTGTTTTGACAACAGACCATCAGGCTGGATAGAATGGGTTGTGCATCAGCCTTTAAAGGAGTGAGCTGTTTGACAGGGGCCGCTTTACCAGGCCAAAACCGCTCTTCCCTCAAGACCCGCTGGCAGCAGATCAGCCGGAAGGTGCCCCGCGGCTGGGCCTTTGCCCTGGCTGGCGCATCGTTGCTTGCACTTCTGGCCGTCCTCTACTTCGGAACACAGAAACACGTCGAGGTTCGCGTCGACGGCCGGGTGGTGTCCCTTCGGACCCACGCCGGAACGGTAGCAGCTGCCCTGGCGCAGGCGGGTGTCCAACTCGCCCCCCAGGACGTGGCGACACCGGGGTTGCCCGAAAGCCTCTCCCGCCAGGCCGTGATTGAGGTCCGACGGGCGGTGCCCCTGACCCTCCACGTGGAAGGTCAGACCCGCTCGCTTCAGACCGCCGCGGCCACGGTAGGCGAGGCCCTGCAAGGGGCGGGCGTCACCCTGGACGAGAACACGGCCGTCAGTCCCGAGCTGGCCACCGCCGTTACGGCGGGGCTCGAGGTCACCATCAAGCGGCTGACGCGGGTGACCCAGGTCGTATCGGAGGCCATCCCCTTCGAGACCATGCGCCGGGAGGACGGCAGCCTGGAGTTGGGCCAGGAGCGCGTCGTGCAGGCCGGCCAGTCCGGTACCAGGCAGGTCACCGTTCGCAAGACCCTGGAGGATGGCCGAGAGGTCAAGAGCGAGGTGCTGGAGGCGAAGGTGATCAAGCCGCCCCAGGCTCGCATTGTGGCTTACGGCACCGTGGGCCAGATCTCACGCGGCGGCCAGGTAATCCGGTTCCGCAAGGCCCTGACCCTGACGGCAACCGGCTACACCGCCGGCACCGAGTCCAACCCCTGGGCGACGGGCTACACCTATACGGGCGTCAAGGCTACGCGCGGCGTCGTGGCGGTAGACCCGAGGGTCATTCCCCTTCACACCCGGCTGTATATTGAGGGATACGGCTTTGCGGTGGCCGAAGACATCGGCGGGGCAATCAAGGGCAGCCGCATCGATCTCTGCTTCGACACCGTCAAGGAGGCCGACGACTACGGCCTGCGGCGGGGCATCAAGGTCTATATTCTGGAATAATAACGGGTGCGCACTGGCGGCATCCGTATCGGGCCGCAGGCTGTCGCCTGGCGGCCCGTTCTCTCTTCTCGGAGGTGCTTGCGTGGAGAACCAGGAAAGCGGCTCCCCGAGCGTCGCCTCATCGGCGGCGATCAACCGGCTTATGAAGCGCTACGGCCTCTCGCCCCGCCACAGGCTGGGCCAGAATTTCCTGGTCGATGCCCGGGTGCTGGAGGCCATCCTGGCAGCGGCCCATCTCACCGCGGGCGATGTGGTTTTGGAGGTGGGGCCGGGTCTCGGCGTTCTGACCGAGGCCCTGGCGGCGCGGGCGGGAAGCGTGCTGGCCCTGGAGCTGGATCCGGGTCTCCTGAGCATTCTCCAGGAACGGCTGGCCGGACGTCCCAACCTGAGCCTCATCCACGGCGACGCTCTGAAGGAAGACCTGGCGGCGTTGCTTCGCGAGGCCAAGCCGGAGAGCGCCGGCGGTGCCAAGGTCGTGGCGAACCTGCCCTACTACATCACGACACCATTTCTGATGCGCTTGCTGGAGGAGACTCCAGGCTGGGAGCGGGCCGTCCTCATGGTGCAGCGGGAAGTCGCCGACCGGCTGTTGGCGAGCCCCGGGGGCAAGGACTATGGCGTCCTGACCCTGTCGGTCCGGTACCACGCTGTGGCTGAGCTGGTCACGCCGGTGAGCCGGCGGGCTTTCTGGCCGTCGCCCGACGTGGACTCGGCCGTGGTCCGACTGTTCCGCCGGGAGCAGGCGCCGGTGGACGCTCCGCCAGGGATCCTCTTTGACTGCATCCGAGCCGGCTTTGGCCAACGTCGAAAGACCCTGGCCAACGCACTGGGCGCCCGCTACGGGCGGGAGCGCGTCGGGACCGTGCTGGAGGCGGCGGGCATCGACGGGCAGAGACGAGCCGAAACGCTCTCCCTGGAAGAATTCAGCGCCGTGGCCACAGCCATGGGGCTGGAATCCTGAGCCAGTTGCGCGAAATGGCCGAAAACCGTATCATTTGGCTAGATGGAGCTTACCGCCGGCGCCAAGTGCATGCCGGACGAGCCTGGCTGGGAGGTGAAGCGGTGAAGGAAGTATACAACAGCCCCACCAAGGGCCCCATGAGCTTCGAGACCATGCTGGACGACATGGTCGCGATCCTCACCGCGGCTCCGGGCGAGGCTCATAAGCTGATTATCGGCACGGACAGCCATACCCGGGACGACCTGTGCTTCGTCAGCGCCATCGTGGTCCACCGGGTAGGCAAGGGCGCCCGCTACTACTACCGCAAGCGGCGCCAGCGCAAGATCGCGTCGTTGCGTCAGAAGATCTTCTACGAGACGTCGCTGAGCCTGGCTCTGGCATCGCGCATCGCCGACGCGTTGGCGGAACGCGGCCTCGGCCATATGAACCTGGAGATCCACCTGGACGTCGGCCAGAGTGGCGACACCCGCGACCTGATCAGGGAGGTCGTGGGCATGGTGGTCGGCAGCGGCTTCGACGCCAAGATCAAACCCGACTCGTACGGCGCCTCGACGGTAGCGGATAAGTACACAAAGTAACATGTTTGGATTGAACTTCCATATTGACACTCCTTCGGGTCGGAATGTATAATAGTCGCTTCTTGACAATTATTATTGCGACTGTTACAATAACTACGTTCTAACTGTTTTGCATGCGCCTCTGAAGGGGTGTGACGGCTTGGCTGCCAAGAGCGTTTTGAGCGATATCAAGCGTGACCTCGATCTTCATGTGGGGCAGCGCATTCGCCTTAAGGCCAATAAGGGCCGCAAGAAGGTTGTGGAGCGCAACGGCGTCCTGGAGAGGACGTATCCCAATATTTTCGTGATCAAGCTGGATGAGGAAGAGACGAAGGAACGGCGCGTGTCCTTCAGCTACGCGGACCTGCTCACCGAAGCGGTGGAGCTGGTCGTGTGCGGCGAGGGCGGCGATACGAAGATCGACCGTCACGCCAGGTAAGTACAGCGTTTTCGCCACCAGGCCTCCGGGCCTGGTGGTTTTTTGTTTGCCGGGGGAAGCTATGGGGCAGGTGTCTTGTGAGGTTGAGGAGGTGCCGATGGCTGAGAAGGTTCGCGGCACGCTCGTGATTGTGGGCGGCCATGAGGACAAGGACGGCTCCTGCGACATCCTGCGCGAGGTGGTGCGGTTGGCCGGGGCCAGGGAAGCCCGCTTGCTGGTGCTGACCACTGCCACCGAGCTGGGCTTGGAGGCGGGGAGCGACTACCGCCGGCTCTTCCTCGGCCTGGGGGCGGCAAAGGTGGACGCGCTCCATCTGGACACCCGCGAGGCGGCCAACCGGCCGCAGGCGCGGGAGGTGATGGAGCGGGCGACGGGGATCTTCTTCACCGGCGGTGACCAGCTCCGCATCACCAGCACGCTGGGAGGGACCGTCGCCTATCAGGCCCTGCACCGGTGCTACGAGAACGGCGTCATCATCGCCGGTACTTCCGCCGGCGCCTCGGCGATGTCGTCGACCATGATCGTCGGCGGCGCCGAGGACGACTCGCCCCGCCGCGGTTCCGTCTCCATGGCTCCGGGCATGGGGCTGCTGAACGAGGTGGTGGTGGACCAGCACTTCGCGCAACGGGGGCGCATCGGCCGCCTGTTGTCGGCCGTGGCGCAGAACCCCCATATCCTCGGCCTGGGCATCGACGAGGACACGGCGGTAGTGGTGGCGGCCGACGGCAGCCTTTCGGTGATCGGCTCGCAGACCGTGACGGTGGTGGACGGTCACGGCATGGACCATTCCAACGCCACGGAGGCCTCGCCCCGCCAAGCCCTGGCCCTCTTCAACGTGGTGCTTCACGTGCTGGCGGCGGGGTACCGGTACGACCTGGTGTCCAGGAAGCCCCTGGCAAGGAGAGCATAGCCCGCCCTGGCGTGGGGAATCCTGGAAGAGAACAGGGAGGATTGGACTCACCCTATGAAAATCCTGCGTCAACACGTGTTTGATGGGCCGAATGTGCATAGCCACTACCCCGTTATCGAGATGCGCCTGGACCTGGAAGACCTGAACGACGTGACGACCCAGGATGTCCCCGGCTTTGTGGAACGCCTCCTCCGGGCCGTCCCGTCGTTGCGGGAGCACTATTGCGGTCTGGGCCGGCCGGGAGGCTTCGTGGAGCGGCTGTTGGAGGGGACCTTCTTCGGCCATGTAGCGGAGCATCTGACCCTGGAACTTGAGGCCCTGGCCGGGATGCGGGTCATTTACGGGAAGACCCGCTACGCCGGCCTGCCCCGGCAGTACAACGTGGTCTATGAGTACACGGCCCGCGAGGCTGGACTGGCCGCCGGCCGCCTGGCCCTGGACCTTCTGACGGCGCTGGCCGCCGGGGAGGAGCGGGATGTGGGGAGGGTGGTGGCACGGCTTCGCGAAATCATCCAGCGCTACGAGCCGGGTCCGTCCACGGCAGCGATCATCGCCGCCGCCCAGGTGAGGGGGATACCGGTCCTGCGCCTCGATCAGGACAGCCTGGTCCAGCTTGGTTACGGTAGGAGGGCCCGCCGCACCTGTGCCACGCTCACGTCCGGAACCGGCTGTATCGCCTCGGACATCGCCTCCGACAAGCAGTTGACCAAGACCCTGCTCGAGCAGGCGGGGCTGCCTGTGCCAGAGGGCGATGTCTGCGGCGCCTCGAACGAGGCCTGGGAGGTGGCGCAGGCCATGGGCGAGTCGGTGGTCGTCAAACCCCTGGACGGCAACCAGGGAAAGGGCGTCTCCCTCGACCTGCGCAGTGAAGCGGAGGTGCGCCGGGCCTTTGACGTGGCCACCCGGCAGTCCCGCCAGGTGCTGGTGGAGCGCTTCGTTCCAGGCAGGCAGTTCCGCGTCCTGGTTGTAGGTGACAGGGTGGCGGCGGTGGCGGAGCGGTTGCCGGCCCATGTCACCGGAGACGGACGGAGCACCATCCGCGAGCTGGTGGACGAGGCCAACCGGGACCCGCTCCGGGGTGAGGACCACGAGAAGCCGCTCACCCGTATCCGCCTGGACGAAGTCTCCCTGGCCTATCTGGCCCGCCACGGGCTGCACCCGGACAGCGTCCCCCGGGCCGGTTCGGTGGTGTACCTGCGCGACAGCGCCAACCTGAGCACTGGCGGCATCGCCGTGGACGCTACGGATGAGATTCACCCCGACGTCGCCACGGACGCGGTTCGCGCCGCCCGGGTCCTGGGGCTGGACGTGGCCGGTGTGGACCTGGTGACGCCGGACCTGGCTCGACCGCTGCGGGAGGCCGGTGGGGTCATCATCGAAGTCAACGCCGCCCCGGGCATCCGCATGCACCACTTCCCGTCCCGCGGGAGACCGCGGGACGCCGCCGGGGCCATTGTGGACTGGCTGTTCCCTCCGGGGACCGAGAGCCGCATCCCCGTTGTCTCCGTCACCGGGACCAACGGCAAGACCACGGTGACCCGACTCATCGCCCACATCCTGGCCGGCAGCGGCATCCAGGTGGGGATGACCACCACCGACGGCATCTACGTGGGCGACCGCTGCATCCGCAAGGGGGACACCACCGGGCCCCGAAGCGCCCGCACCGTGCTTCAGGACCCGACGGTGGAGGTGGCCGTTCTGGAGACGGCCCGCGGCGGCATCATCCGCGGCGGGCTGGCTTTCGACCAGTGCGACGTGGCCGTGGTGACCAACCTGAGCGCCGACCACCTGGGCCAGGATGGCGTCGAGGACCTGGAGGACCTCGCCCACGTCAAGTCGCTGCTGGTGGAGACCGTGGCTCCGAGGGGCCACGCCGTGCTCAACGCCGACGACCCTCTGGTGGCGCAGATGGCGCGACGGTGTCACGGCCGTGTGGTCTACTTCAGCACCGCCCAGGAGAACCTGGTTGTGCGCCGCCACGTGGCGGCGGGGGGCAAGGCGGTGGTGATACGGCGGGGCTCCCTGCACCTGCTGGAGGGAGACCGGGCCCTGCGCCTCCTGTCGGTGACGGACGTGCCCATTACTCTGGGCGGCCTGGCCGAGCACAATGTGGCCAACGCCGCCGCCGCGGCGGCAGCGGCCGCTGCCCTCGGACTGGGCCCGGAGGCCGTACGGTCGGGGCTGCGCACATTCGGCGCCACCTCCGACCAGAACCCTGGGCGGCTCAACATCGTGGATGTGAACGACTTCCGCGTGGTCATCGACTACGGGCACAACGCCGCCGGCTGTGAGGCCACCCTGCGCACGCTGCGCGCGCTCCGGCCCGTTCGCCTGACGGGGGTGCTGGCCATCCCGGGGGACCGGAGGGACGAGGATGCAGTCCACCTGGGGCGGCTGGTGGCGGGCCTGGTGGACGCCTGCATCCTCAAGGAGGACATGGACCGGCGTGGACGGGCGCCGGGAGAGGTCGCCGCCCTGCTCCTACAGGGAGTGCGCGAGGCCGGCCGCGAGCACCTGGCGGAGATCATCCTGGATGAGGCTCAGGCAGTTCGGACGGCCATGGAGAGAGCCCAGCCCGGCGACATCGTGGTGGTCTTCTATGAGAGCCTGGAGCGCATCACCGCTGTGGTGGAGGAGGTGACGCGGGAACTTCGCGCCCGGCCGAGGACTGCGGCCCCCGTGATGGCTGAGGCCTGACGGGCGGGGTCGGTTTCCGCCTGCGGGGAGGCCGCCTGCGGGAGGGGCCACCGTGGAGACGCCCTCCGGGGCGCAGAGGGACCCGGGCGGTGGGAGGAGAACCTAGAAGCTGACGGTCAGGGCGGCACGCCGCCGCCCGCACACTTCCTCTTCCGAGGTGCCCTCATGCGCTTGTCCCTGGCTGCTCCCGCCAAGCTGAACCTGACCCTCGACGTGCTCCGCCGGAGGGCCGACGGCTATCACGACATCGCCTCGGTCATGGTGCCCCTGGAACTTCACGATACCGTGGACCTGGAGGAGGCACCGCGTCTGTCCCTGTCCTGTGACCGATCCGACCTGCCGGAGGGGCCGGACAACCTGGCGCTGGCCGCGGCCCACCTGCTGCAGGAGGAAACCGGTACGCGGCGGGGCGCGCACATTCACCTGACGAAGCGCATCCCGGTGGCCGCCGGTCTCGCCGGCGGGAGCGCGGACGCGGCCCAGGTCCTCCTGGGGCTGAACCGGCTCTGGGAGCTGGGCCTGGGACGCGAACGCCTTCTGGAGTTGGCCCTTCGCCTGGGGTCCGACGTGCCCTTCTGCACCTTGGGCCGACCCGCCCTGGCGGAAGGCCGGGGCGAGCAGCTCCAGCTGCTGCCGCCGGCGCCGGCCCTTCATCTGGCCCTGGTCAAGCTGGACGTGCCCAAGTCCACTGGTGACGTCTACCGGTCCCTCAGTCCGGAGCGGCTGGGTTACACCTCCCTGCCGTCCGAGGTGATGGACGGGCTGAAAAGGAAAGACCCGGCGGCCATCGCCCGGGGTCTCGGCAATACGCTGGAGACGGTGATGTTTGAACGGTTCCCGCAACTGGAGGCTATGAAGCGGGCCCTTCTGGACGCAGGCGCCGTGGCCGTCGGCATGTCCGGAAGCGGCCCCACGCTCTTCGCCCTCAGCCATACCGCCGAGGATGCGGCGCGCCTGGCCGCCAAAGTCGGCCGCCTGGCCTCATGGACAACGGCCACCCGCCTGGGGTGGCCGGCCGCCGCGCTCAGTCTCCCAGATTCCGCTGGATGACCCGGTGCAGGGGTACATACTCCGCTGAACGGCCGAACCGGGGGCTGCGGCGGCGCCGCCGAATGAGGCGTGCCCGCAGGGTGAGGAGCAGGGTCAGGGCCAGCAGGACGCCGGCAACCCAGAGCACGACGTGCAGGGCGACCTGTAAGGCCCGGACCGCGTAGGCTGCCATCCTGGCCCAGAACGAGTCGGATAGGGCCGCCACCGCTGCGCCTGCCACCAGGTCGGCGCCGCCCAGGCGCACCCCTCGCAGGTAGAAGTCGACATGGCCCACACGCTGCCCCTGCGACAGAGGCGCCTGCAGTGTGGAGGGGATGTCCACGCGCCGCTCCAGGGCCGGCAGGTCCGCCCCCTGGAGATAGAGGCGCAGTCCCCCGGCGGCCAGAATGGGAGCCTGCTTCACACGCCCCCCGACGACCGGCACCTTCGCCACGGTCTCACCAGGCACCACCACGGTCTGGGGCGGAGCCAGATCGAAACCATAGTCCATCAGTTCTCTCGCGTCAGTCCATATGTCTTCCGGACGGTCTCCCATGAAAACCGCAATCAGGCTGCGGCCGTCCCGCGTGGCGGAGGCCACCAGGGTGCTGCCTGCGGACTCCGTGTAGCCCGTCTTCACGCCGGTGGCGCCATCATAGTTCCAGAGCAGCTTGTTATGGTTGTAGAAGAGCCGCTGCTGACGGCCTCCCGGCAGTTCAAAGGACTTGGTACCCACGATCTTGGCGAACTCCGGGACCTGCATGGCGGCACGGGTGATGAGCGCCAGGTCCAGCGGGGTCGTGAAGTGATCCGGGTCCGGAAGCCCGTGGGGGTTGAGGAAATGGCTGTGGGTGGCCCCCAGGGAGGCGGCGGTCTCATTCATCATGGCCGCGAAGGCTTCCTTGCTTCCCGCGATGTGCTCGGCGATGGCCGCCGCAGCGTCGTTGCCGGAGGGGAGCATCAGGGCGTAGAGGAGGTTCTCCAGCGACGGCTGTTCACCAGGCTCCAGGTAGGCGCTGCTGCCCTCCAGCCCCCAGGCGTCCTGGCTCACCGTCACCCGGTCGTCCAAATGCCCTTTCTCGATGGCGACCAGGGCCGTCAGGACTTTGGTGGTGGACGCGGGTTCGCTCCGGCGTTCCGCGTTCTTGCCGAAGAGGACCTGCCCCGTGTCGGCATCGATGAGAACGGCGGCGCGGGCGGTGAGGTCGAGACCGGGCGGTGCGGAGCGGGCCGTCTGAGGGAAAGACAAAATCAAAGCGGCTGCCGTGGTTGCAGCCGCCATCCAGTGTACGAGGCGTGCCACCTGCAAAGAGAAACCTCCCAGAACCTTCGGAGGAAGGAAGCTGTGTTTGCTTGGGCTACTTCGAGCCCAGGAGCGGCAAATCCTCTCCCTGTGGAGGCGGAAGAATGCGGCAGGGTCACTAAAAAGAGGAGTTAAGGTGAAACGAGCGAAGTATTATCGCCGTATATCCGGCGAGGCCACAGCTCCGACGAGGGGGAAATCGATGAAGGTCAATGCGGTGGTGCTGGCTGGCCGCGAACCGGGAGATGCTCTCGGCCAGGAAGGCCACGTCTCCAGCAAAGCCCTGATCGACATCAACGGCAAGCCCATGATCCGGTACGTCGTCGAGGGGTTGGCGTCCTCCTCCGCCGTTCAGCAGATCGTGGTCGTGGGACCCCGTCAGGAGCTGGAGCCGGTCGTGTCCGGCCCCAAGGTCAAGGTGGTGGAGGACGGAGGCAGGAACCTCATCGACAACCTCTGCATCGCCGCCCGTGCACTGCCCGGCGACATTCCGATTCTGGTCTCCACGTCCGACGTTCCCCTGATCACCGGGTCCATTATCGACGCCTACCTGGAGCTATGCTCGCAGTACGATGCGGACGTCTACTACCCCATCGTGGAACGGTCGGTCAACGAGGAGAAGTACCCCCTGGTGAAACGCACCTACGCCACCCTGCTGGAGGGGACCTTCACCGGCGGCAATGTGGCCCTGGTGCACCCGGCCATCATCGACGCGACGGCCCCCAAGGTCGTCTCCTTCATGGAGAATCGCAAGAATGTGATTCGTCTTGCCCTCCTGTTGGGCATCCCCTTCCTGCTCAAGCTGGTGCTCAAGCGGCTGACCATCCCCGAACTGGAGCACCGCGTCTCCCGGCTCTGGGACCTGAGGGCCAAAGCCGTGGTCTGCCCCTTCCCGGAGATTGGCATAGACGTGGACAAGCCCAGCGACCTGCAATTGGCCAGGGCCGCTCTGGCCTGAAACGAAAGACTGTCGGGGCTCGCGGCGGGGCCCGGCGCCAAATGCTCCGAACATTCCCTACCAAACGAGGCCGGCGACCTTCCCTGGGGGAGGGGCCGGCCTTTTCGCCGCCAAGCCCCTGGGAGAAGCAGGAAGGCTGTGGGGCTGCCGCGAAAGCCTGAATGAACCGGCGGTCTCAGGCGAAAAACATCCGTAGTCGGTTCCGGGAGGTATGTGGCCGTGGACAAGATGCGCCGCAGCGAGCGTGTGCTGCTCTTGACCCAGCGCTTGCTGGCCAGGCCGGGAGAACTCTTCTCCCTGGGCGACTTCGCCGGGTCACTGGGGGCGGCGAAGTCATCGCTCAGCGAGGACCTGGCTCTGGTGAGCGAGGCAGTGGCGCGCCTGGGCGTCGGACGCATAGAAACTCTCACCGGGGCCGCCGGAGGCGTTCGGTACCTGCCCGTGATGACCGGGGCGGCTATCGCCGACCTGGCCGAGGATCTCTGCCGCCGCCTGGCAGAACCGGAGCGGGTTCTGCCGGGGGGATTCCTGTACCTGACGGACCTGGTGTTTCATCCCGCGCTGGCCGCAGCCGTCGGCACCGCCTTCGCCACGCGGTTCACCCCGGTTCAGCCCCAGTGCGTGCTGACGGTGGAGACCAAGGGAATACCCCTGGCGCTCATGACGGCGCGCAGTCTGGGCGTCCCCCTGGCGGTGGCGCGGCACGGCAGCCGCCCCTCCGAGGGGCCTGCCGTCTCCATCAACTACGTCTCGGGCTCCAGCGGCAGAGTGCAATCCATGGCCCTGCCGCGGCGCGCCATTCCGGCAGGCTCGCGGGTGCTCATCGTGGACGACTTCATGAAGGCGGGCGGAACCTCCCTGGGCATGGTCGATCTGGTTCGGGAAGTCGGCGGCGAGGTCGCCGGCGTCGCCGTACTGGTGGCCACGGCGGAGCCGGAGAAGAAACTGGTGGACACCTATGACACGCTGGTGGTCCTGGAGGCCGGGCCCCCGTACCGGGCCGAGCCCGGGCCCTGGGTGAAGGAAATCCGCCGCTTTTGACGTGTCAGGTTGTCGCGAAACGCGATATGTTTTGGCGCAACAGGGCTTCCTGAGGGTCGAAAATGGGAGGACTTGGAATACGCCCCCTCGAACCAACCAACCAGGAAATTCCAGAAGGAGGGTTTCTTGTGGAGGTTACGGATGTTCGGGTTCGTCGGGTGGCGGCGGAGGGCCGGATGCGGGCGTTCGCTTCGGTGACCCTGGATGACCAGTTCGTGGTTCATGATCTGCGTGTGGTGGATGGGAATAATGGACTCTTCGTGGCCATGCCGTCAAAGAAGCTGCCCAGCGGCGATTACCGGGACGTGGCTCATCCCATCACCTCGGCCATGCGGCAGCTGATGCAGGAGCGGGTGCTGGCGGCCTATCACCAGCAGGATGAGGCGGAGGCCAAGGCAAGCTAGGAAAGGCCAGGGGCGCCCGAAAGGCGCCCCTTCTCCCTGCCCCGTCACAGGAAACCCGCACGGATACATGGAATATATGACATACCGAACCCGCCACAGGGTACCATAACCCAAATAAGGAGGCGCGGGCGTTGCAGACAGTCGTCGCCGCGGTTCTGGCCGCGGGGCAGGGCACCCGCATGAAATCGGATCTCTTGAAGGTGCTCCATCCGGTGGCCGGAAAGCCGATGGTGGGGCACGTGGTGGAGGCGGCCCAGGCCGCCGGAATGCAGGATGTCATCGTCGTGGTCGGCTACCAGGGGGACCGTGTACGGGCCGCCCTGGGCGACCGCGTTCGTTACGCAGAGCAGGCGGAGCAACTGGGCACCGGTCACGCCGTCATGCAGGCCGCCCCCCTGCTCCAGGGGGTGGAGGGGCATCTTCTGATCCTCTACGGAGACAACACCCTGCTGCGGCCTGAGACGATCAAAGGCCTGATGGAGCGCCATGTTTCTGCTGGCGCAGCCGCCACCACCCTGACCGCCGTCATGCTGGACCCCCGGGGCCTCGGGCGCATCATCCGCGACGGCCGGGGCCGCTACCTGCGCACGGTGGAGGAAAAGGACGCCACGCCGGAGCAGAAGGCCATCAACGAGGTGATGAGCGGCATCTTCTGCTTCCGTCTGCCGCTGCTCTTCGACCTGCTGGCCCGGCTGCGGGCGGACAACGTACAGAAGGAATACTACCTGACGGACGTCCTGGGACTCCTTGTACAGGACGGCCAGACGGTCGAGGTCGAGGTGGCGTCCGACTGGCGCGACGTCATCGGCCCCAACAACCGGCGTCAACTGGCTGCGGCCGAGGCCATCATGCGCGAGCGCATCCTGGACCGGCTGATGGACGACGGCGTCTCGGTCATCGACCCGGCATCTACCTTTGTGCACGCCGGCGTGCGGGTGGGCCGCGACACCATCCTCGCCCCTTTCACGTTTCTTGAGGGCGACACGGTGGTGGGTGAGGGCTGCCGCATTGGTCCGTCCTCCCGCATCGTCGACAGCCGCATCGGCAACGGGGCGGCCGTCACTGAATCGATCATCGAAAAGAGTGCCGTGGGCGATGGCGCCAGGGTGGGTCCATTCTCCCACCTGCGCCCGGGGTCCGATATCGGCCCGCAGGTGGAGGTGGGCAATTTCGCTGAGACCAAGGGCGCCACCCTTGGCCCTCGTACCAAGGCCCACCACCACTGCTATCTGGGCGATGTGGTCATCGGCGAGGGAGCCAACATCGGCGCCGGCGTCGTCACCGTCAACTATAACGGCGTGGAGAAGCACCGAACCGTCATCGGCGACCGTGCCTTCATCGGCTGCAACGTCAACATGCTGGCGCCCCTGACCGTGGGTGACGGCGCCTACGTGGCCGCCGGCTCCACGGTGGACCAGGATGTGCCGGCCGACGCCCTGGCCGTGGCCCGGACCCGCCAGGTCAACAAGGAAGGCTACGTTCCCAGGCTTCGGGCGCGCTACGAGGCGCGCCAGACCGCCCGCTTGTCGAATGAAGGCGAAGAGAGCAAACCCTAGCAGGAACCCCGTAGGGGGACGAGAATTAGAAAGGGTGGCTCACGGCAAGGGAGGCATATTCTAATCATGGCTAGGTTTGGGGACGGCCGGCTGAAGATTTTTACGGGGAACTCCAACCCCGAGCTGGCGAAGGCAATCGCCTCCCACCTGGGAACGCAGCTCGGCGACCTGGAAGTCGGACGCTTCTCCAACGGCGAGATTCAGGTCACGCTCAACGAGAGCGTGCGCGGGCACGACACGTTCGTCGTTCAGCCCACCTCCGCTCCCGTCAACGACAACCTGATGGAGCTGCTGATCATCATTGACGCCCTGCGAAGGGCGTCGGCTCGCCGCATCACGGCGGTCATTCCCTACTACGGGTACGCCCGCCAGGACCGCAAGACGCGGCCCAGAGAGCCGATCACGGCCAAGCTGGTCGCCAACCTCATCACCATGGCGGGAGCCCGGCGCGTCCTGACCATGGACCTGCACGCGGGGCAGATTCAGGGCTTCTTCGACATTCCGGTGGACCACCTTCAGGGTGTGCCCATCCTGGCGGAGTACCTGAGCCGCAAGGATCTGCAGGATCCGGTCGTGGTCTCTCCCGACACGGGCGGTGTGCCCCGGGCGGGCGCCCTGGCCAAGCGGCTGGGAGCCAGCATCGCCATCATCGACAAGCGCCGGCCCCGGCCCAATGTGGCCGAGGTGATGAACGTCATCGGCGAGGTCAAGGGCCGCACCTGCGTCATGGTGGACGACATGATCGACACCGCCGGGACCCTGACCCAGGGCGCGCTGGCACTGCTGGAGCGGGGGGCCAAGGAGGTCTACTCCTGCGCCACCCACCCCGTTCTCTCCGGCCCTGCCGTGGAGAGGTTGAAGGACTCACCTATCAAGGAAGTGGTGGTTACCGACACCATCCCCATCGAGTCGGAGAAGCGCTTCGACAAGATGGTCGAACTGTCTGTCGCCAAGCTCTTCGGTGAGGCCATCGTGCGAATCCACGAGGACCTCTCCGTCAGTAAGATGTTTGAATAAGGGACAAGCCTACCTAAGGGGGATTCTACGGTGGAAACGATTATGCTGAAGGCCGAGGCCAGGGAAGCCGGCAAGGGCGAGGCCCATCGCGCCCGGCACGAGGGCATGGTCCCCGCGGTGGTGTACGGGCATGGCGTCAAGGGCGCCAAGGCTGTGAGCGTTGCGGGGAAGGAGCTGCTCCGCCTGATGCAGACGGGCGGGGCCAGGCACCTGGTGGAATTGACGGTGGGAAGCAAGAAGCACCGCGTCATGATCAAGGAGATTCAGCGCGACGCCGTGAAGGGCCAGCCCATTCACGTTGACTTCTACGCCGTGTCGCTGAAGGAGAAGCTTCATGCCACCGTGCCTCTGGTGGTGCACGGTGCCGAGGCCGTCAGCAAGGCGGGCGGCATTGTTGAGCATCAGCTGCACGAAATCGAGGTGGAGTGCCTGCCCGCCGACCTGCCGGACGCCCTTGAGGTCAATATCGCCGGCATCGGCCTCGGTGGTCACGTCAGCGTGGGCGATCTTACCGCACCCAAGGGCGTCAAGATCCTGAACGATGCGAGTGAGGTCATCCTCAGCATCGACCGGCCGCGGAGCGAAGCGGAAGCTCCGGCCGCGGCGGAGACCAAGGCCGAGCCCGACCTGGTCAAGCCCAAGAAGGAAGAAGAGTAGACGCCCGTGGTCCGTCTGATCGTTGGCCTGGGCAACCCGGGACCTGAATATGCTCGGACCCGGCACAACGCCGGGTTCTGGGTTCTTGACGAGCTGGCCCGCCGCTATGGCGTGGTCATCGGCAAGCGCGCTTTTTCCAGCCTGGCGGGCGAAGCTCTGGTAGGCGGCGAGAGGGTCTTCCTGCTGAAGCCGCAGACCTACATGAACCGCAGCGGGGAGGCCGTGCAGGCCGCCTGGCGGTACCACCGCCTGGAACCGTCGCAGTTGCTGGTCGTCTGCGATGATCTGGACATGGCCCTGGGCAAGGTCCGCCTTCGTCCCCAGGGCAGTTCGGGGGGGCACCGGGGCCTGCAGTCCATCGCCGACCACCTGGGCACCACTGAATACCCCCGGCTCAAGATCGGTATTGGCCGGCCCGAGGCCCGGGATGACGTGGTCGACTATGTTCTGGGCAGCGTCTCCGGCGACGAGCGGGAGGCCCTGGCCCAGGCCGTTGCGCGGGCCGCCGATGCGGTCGAGGCCGTTCTGGCGGACGGGGTGGAGGCCGCCATGAACCGCTTCAACGGCACCTGAGGATTGTCACTCTGCTACTCCTGGGCCCCCCGGCATGTCGCGGCGGGGCCCTGCCCATACTAAAGGGGCAGGGAGGGCTTGCCATGCGGGTGCGATACGTATGTGACGTCTGCGGGACCTCGGTCGGCGACCTGCACCTTGACGTCCTGGACGAGCAGAGATTGGGGTTCACCGCCTTGACGCCCGAAGAACGCGCCGATATAATCAGACCCGACGGCGCCGGGGGGCTCATCGTAGCCTCTGTCTGCGACGATTGCGCCGATACCGACACCGGAAGGGACCAGGAGCGGCTGATTCACTAGCCCCCGGGTCCGTACTTCCGGCATGACGTGTTTCAGGCGGACACTCACCATGACCAGGAGTGCCCAGGACAATCTGATGACCCGGAGAGGCCAGGTTTGCCTAAACCTGGCCTATTGGCCATGGCTCCGGGAAGGAGGGGTCCAGTGACGGCCCAGCCTCTGCTCCATATGCTTGACGCGTCCTCGGAGTTTCAGTCGCTCCTGGAGGGACTGCGCCGGGGCTTCCGAGATCAACAAGTATACGGCCTTTCCGGCTCCGCCAAGTCGTACGTGGCCGCCGCCCTGCGCCAGGCAACCGGTCGGCCTCTTCTCTACGTGACCGCCACGGCCCAGGGAGCGGAACGTGTGCGCGAGGACCTGCGCACCTGGCTGGACGGCTACCCCGTGCAGGTCTTTCCGGCCCTGGAACTGCTGCCCTTCGAGGTGGTGGCGCACAGCCCGGAGGTGATGGCGCAGCGCCTGGGCGTCCTGGAGCGGCTGGCCCGCGGCGAGGAGCCCATTGTCGTGGCGCCCGTAAGCGCCTTGCTCCGGGCCTTGCCGCCGGCGGAGCTTTTTGTGAACGCCTGTCTGACGTTGCAGTTGGGCGACCGACTGGACCTGGAGGGCGTGCTGCGGCGCCTGCTGCAACTGGGCTACCAGCGGGTGGACCCGGTGGAGGGGCCTGGTCAGTTCAGCGTCCGCGGCGGTATCCTGGACGTCTTCCCCCTGACGGTGGAGCAGCCCTGGCGCATTGAGCTCTTCGACGACGAGGTCGACTCCATCCGGGCCTTCGACGTGGCGTCCCAGCGGTCGGAGGACCAGGTGAAACAGGTCCTCATCCCGCCGGCGCGCGAGTTCATCCTACAGGAGGACCGTCTGGCCGAGGCCCTTCGGCGCATCCGCCGCGACCTGGAGACCAGCCTGCACCGGCTGGAGAAGAAGCCCGCCAGGGCTGACCGCGAGGGGTCAGATGGCGCACCTCTCCCGGCGGCCCTGGAGTCCGCCCTGCGCCGGGGCAGGGAGCGCCCGCCGGCGGAACAGCTCAAGGAAAAGGTGGGCGAGGTCCTGGAGCGCCTGAACGAGGGCGCCTACTTCGAGGGGCTGGAGCAGTACCTACCTTACTTCTATAGCGAGACGGCCACGCTTCTGGACTACTTTCCGTCCGACCTCCTGGTGGTCGTGGACGACCCTGCCCGCGTCAAGGAGGCGGCCGACGAGGCCGACATGCAGGTGCGGGAGCGGCAGACCCGCTGGCTGGAGACCGGCGGACTGCTGTCCGGCCAGACACGACTGGCCCTGTCCTACTCGGATTGGGCCTACCATCTCTCCAGCCGCAAGGCCATCGGCTTCTCGCTCCTGCTCAAGGCGATGGCGGGCAGCCAGCCCCAGAACATCGTCTCTGTAGCGCCTAAGCCCATGCAGCTCTTCCATGGACAGTGGCCCATGTTCCAGGATGAGGTAAACCGCTGGCGCACGCAGAAGTACGCCAGCGTCTGCTTCGTGGCCACGGAGGAGCGCGGCGTCCGGCTGCGTGACGCCCTGGCGGACGTCGATGTGACCGCCGCCCTTTCTCCCGACCTGGGCAACCTCCGGCCGGGACAGGTGGCCATTGTCGTCGGGGCACTGGAAACAGGCTTTCAGTGGCCCGCGCTACGCCTGGTGACGGTCACCGACGGCGAGATCTTCGGCCGCCCCAAGGCCCGACGCCGTCCACAGAGCGCGCCTACGCGCGCTGCCGGCGACGCCGCCAACCGCCAGGCCGTCAAGGTCTCTTCCGTACGCGATCTGAAGGTGGGCGACTTCGTCGTCCACGTCAACCACGGCATCGGCAAGTACCTGGGGATCCAGACGGAGAGCATCCTGGGGGTCACCCGCGACTACCTGGTCATCCGCTACGAGGGAGCGGACCGGCTGAAGATACCGACCGACCAGATCCACCTGGTGCAGAAGTACGTAGGCGCCGAGGGACACGAGCCGAAGCTGAACAAGCTGGGCGGCGGCGAATGGAACAAGGTCAAGAGCCGGGTCAAGGAGTCCATTCAGAAAATGGCCATCGAACTCCTCCGGCTGCAAGCCCTGCGCGAGTCGCAGCCGGGCTTCGGCTTCAGCCCGGACTCCCTCTGGCAGCGCGAGTTCGAGGACGCTTTCAAGTATGAAGAGACCCCGGACCAGCTCCGGGCGGCGGACGAAATCAAGCGCGACATGGAAAAGAGCCGCGCGATGGACCGGCTGCTCTGCGGCGACGTTGGCTACGGCAAGACGGAGGTCGCCCTTCGCGCCATCTTCAAGGCGGTTCAGGACGGCAAGCAGGTGGCGGTGCTGGTGCCCACCACCATCCTGGCTCAGCAGCACTACAACACCTTCGCCGAGCGCTTCTCCGGCTATCCCGTGGTGGTGGACCTGCTGTCTCGCTTCCGCTCGCCCAAACACCAGGAGGAGACCTTGCGACGGTTGGCGGCGGGAGAGGTGGACGTGGTCATCGGCACCCACCGGTTGCTGTCGGACGACCTCCGGTTCAAGGACCTGGGCCTGCTCATCGTGGACGAGGAGCAGCGCTTCGGCGTGGCCCACAAGGAAAAGATCAAGCTGCTTCGTCACAACGTGGACGTGCTGACCCTCTCTGCCACGCCGATCCCGCGCACCATGCACATGGCCATGGTGGGCATGCGCGACATCTCGGTCATTGAGACGCCCCCCGAGGACCGCTTCCCGGTGGAGACCTACGTGGCCGAGTACAACGACGAACTGGTGCGGGACGCCGTCAGCCGCGAGCTGGCCCGCGGCGGGCAGGTCTACCTCCTGCACAACAAGGTGCAGACCATCCAGCGCGCGGCGGCCCGGGTACAGGCTCTGCTGCCCGAGGCGCGGGTGATTTACGCCCACGGTCAGATGAAGGAGGACCAGTTGGAGAGGGTGATGATCGAGTTCCTGGACGGCGAGGCCGACGTGCTGGTGTGCACCACCATCATCGAGTCCGGTCTGGATATCGCCAACGTCAACACCCTCCTGGTGGAGGACGCCGACCACCTGGGGCTCAGTCAGCTCTACCAGCTGCGCGGCCGGGTCGGCCGCTCCAACCGGCTGGCCTACGCATACTTCCTGTACCGCAAAGACAAGGTCCTCAGCGAGGTGGCGGAGAAGCGACTGCAGGCCATCCGGGAGTTCACCGAGTTCGGCGCCGGCTTCAAAATCGCCCTGCGCGATCTGGAGATCCGCGGCGCCGGCAATATCCTGGGGCCGGAGCAGCACGGATTCATCATCTCGGTGGGCTTCGACCTCTATACCCAGTTGCTCGACGAGTCCGTACGGGAACTCAAAGGCGAACAGGCCGAGCCAGTCCCTGAGCCCTCCCTGGAGCTGGCGGTGGACGCCTACATCCCGGACGCGTACATCACCGACCCGCGGCAGAAGATTGAGGCCTACCAGCGCATCATGGCCGTCCGGGCTCCGGCCGACGTCTTCGACGTTGCCGAGGAGCTGGAGGACCGCTATGGGAGCGCACCGCGGCCCGTGCTGAACCTCCTGGCCATCGCGCGCCTCAAGGCCATGTGCCGGGAGGCGGGCATCCTGAGCATGAGCCAGGCCAAAGACCGCATCACCCTCCGCTTCGCCGAACGGCCGTTCCTGGCGCCGGACCGGGTCATGGCCATCAACCGTCAGTTCCGTGGCCGCCTGGCCCTGGTTCCGGGCCGGACCTCGGCACTCCCCTTGCGCCTGCTGACGACACAAAGCGACCAGCTCCTGGAAGCGCTGGAGCAATTGGTATCTCAGTTCTCCGGGCTTGTCCTGGCCTCTTCCGCGGTGGTACAATAACGAAGGTTAGGGGCTTCGCCCCTTTTCCTATTTAAGGATGCGGATGGAGTGGGAACGTTGCCCAAGGTCACCTGGAAAAGCGCCGTGGCCGCCGGCCTGATGCTGGCCATGACCTTCCTGAGCGGCTGCGCCAGCAGCGCCGCGGCGACGGTAAACGGCACCAAGATCACGGAGAAGGACCTGAATACCCGGCTGAACCTTTACGCCTTTCTTCAGGGTCCCCAGTTCGACGTGAAGGCGTACCGCAGCCAAGTCCTCGATTCGCTGATTGAGGAGACTCTGCTCTACCAGGAGGCCGAGAAGCGCGGGGTCAAGGCTGACCCGGCCACGCTGAAACAGCAGTTGGACTCCTTCCACGAGCAGCTTCTCTACCAGTACCTGCCCAAGGACGTGGTGGCCCAGGCCACTCCCGACAAGCCGCCGCAACCGACCGAGGCGCAGCGGACCACGGCCGAACGGCAGAAGGCCGACGCCTTCAAGAAGGCCAACATCACCCAGAAGGATTTTGACGATGCCATTACCCGGCAGGCCACCGTCCAGACCCTGCTGGATTCCCTGACGAAGGACCTGGCTGTGAGCGATGCCGACGTCCAGGCCTATTACGAGGCGCACAAGACTGACCGGTTCACGGCGCCGGAGACCGTTCGAGCCAGCCACATTCTGATTCAGGTCGGCGAGGACAAGGACTATAACAAGATCCTGCCGAAGGCCGAAGAGGCCCTCAAGGCAGTCCAGCAGCCCGGCGCTGACTTCGCCGCCCTGGCCAAGAAGTACTCGGACGACCCCGGCAGCAAGGACAACGGCGGCGACCTGGGCGAGTTTGCCAAGGGTGATATGGTTCCCGAATTCGAGCAGGCGGCCTTCTCTCTCAAGCCCGGCACCATTTCGCCACTGGTGAAGACGCAATTTGGATACCATATCATCAAGGTCGCTGAGCACAAGATGCCGGAGGTCATGCCCTTCGACCAGGTCAAGGGCGAGATCCACGACCAGGTGCTGCAGCAGAAGCAGAGCGATACCGTGGACAAGCTCATCAACGACCTGAAGAGCAAGGCCGCCATCACGCGCAGCAAGGCCGAAACCAAGGAGTCCCCGGCGCCGACTGCGCCGCAGACACCCGCCCCCGCCACGCCCTAGGGGTTCTCCCCTGGGCCTGGCGGCCGGGAACCACAACCTGACACGACCCCACCCGGCAGGGCTGCGTAAAACCGCAGCCCTGCTGCCAATTATGAATAAATGTGACAGCGCTTCTATATACTATCGGTGACGTCGGCACCAATCGTACCTGGGCAAAGGGGGGTTGTTGATGAAAGCAACGGGCATCGTGCGGCGCATCGATGACCTGGGCCGGGTGGTCATTCCCAAGGAAATCCGCCGGACCCTTCGCATCCGCGAGGGCGATCCGCTGGAGATCTTCGTTGACCGCGACGGCGAGGTCATTCTAAAGAAGTACTCCCCCATCGGCGAGCTGGGAGACTTCGCCAAGGAATACGCCGACTCTCTGTACGAAACAATTGGACATATCGCCCTTATCGCGGACCGGGATACGGTAATCGCAGTCTCGGGCGCGCCTAAGAAGGAGTTTCTGAACAAGGCCATCGGTAGCCTGGTTGAGCGAGTCATGGAGGACCGCAAGACCATCCTGGTCAACAAACCGGCCGAGAACAAGGCCGTACGCGGGGCCATCATCGGAGATGACGAGGACGAGACCAAGTTTTCAGCCTTTGTGGTGGCGCCGATCGTGACGGGTGGCGATCCCATTGGAGCCGTTGTCATCTGCTCGCGGGAGCCCGACGTGAACATGGGTGAACTCGAGCAGAAGCTGGCCGAGACCGCTGCCGGATTCCTGGCCAAGCAGATGGAGCAGTAGCCCAAGCCTTCGCCAAGTAGCGGCCCGTCCGGACCGCTACTTTTTTCATGCCCCGGGCGTTTGGTATAATGCAGAGGCACCTATCCCGGCCTGGGAAGGGGAGCTGCCCGTGCGTCAGGCCCGGCGGGACTCGTTTGTACGCGGCGCCGTCATACTGATGGTGGCAGCTTTGGTAACGCGCGTCATCGGTGTGTTTCAGCGGCTGCCGCTCTACTGGATGATCGGCGCCGAGGGCAATGGCCTCTACACGGCGTCCTACGATTATTACGCGGTGGTGCTGGGCCTGTCCACCAGCGGCATCAACGTGGCCATTGCCAAGCAGGTGGCGGAGCGCATGGCCGTGGGCGACGCCGCCGGGGCCCGGCGAGTCTTCCGGCTTTCCGCCTGGCTGATGGGCATCGTCGGGCTGATGATGTCGGTGGCGTTCTATTTCGCCTCACCCTTCCTGGCGTCGCGCGGTTTCGGCAACCCGGCGGCTTACCTTTCCTTTGTGGCGGTGGTGCCGGCCATCTTTCTGGTGAGCCTGATGGCTCCCTATCGGGGCTGGTTTCAGGGCGTCCAGGTGATGACGCCGGTCGGCGCATCGCTGGTGGTGGAGCAGTTGGCACGCGTTGTGGCCATGCTGGCCCTGGCCTATGTGCTGTTGCCGCGGGGCCTTCACTGGGCGGCGGCGGGAGCCGCCACCGGTGCCGCGGTGGGTGCCGTGGCGGGGCTGATCTACCTGCTTTACGCCTACGCCCGTGGCTGGCTCCTCCAAACGAGCGGCTCCGTCCAGGCTCCGTCCCTTCCCGCCCCCGGCGAATCCGCCTGGAGCATCCTGCAGCAGACCATCCGGTTGGCGGTGCCCGTATCGCTGGCCAGCCTGATGCTTCAGTTGTTCATGCTTCTGGACACCAACCTGGTTCTGCATCGCCTGGCTGTGGCCGGGTTTGACCTGAAGGCGGCCACATCGGCCTTCGGACAGTTAAAGGGCCCCGCCACGGTGCTGGTCAACCTGCCTACGGTACTTACCTTCGCCATCGCCAACGCCCTGGTGCCGGCCATTTCCGAGGCCAGGGTCCTGGGCCGGACGGATCAGATTCAGCGCCATGCCGCGGCGGCAGTGCGCATGAGCCTCTGGATCACGATCCCGGCCCTGGTAGGCCTCTACCTGTTGGCGTCTCCCATCCAAATGCTGCTGTTCCACGACCCGGGGGCGGGGGCTGTGACCCGCGCCCTGGCCGGGGCTGCCATCTTCTTGCCCCTGCAGATGACCTCCTCGGCCATCCTGCAGGGTCTAGGACGGGTAACCGCGCCGGTGTGGAACCTTGCGGCCGGTGCCGTGGTCAAACTGGTGCTGACGTGGAAGCTCACCGCCGACCCCAGCCTGGGAGTAAACGGCGCGGCCTACGCCACGGCCGCCGGGTTCTTCGTGGCCGCCGCCCTCAACCTGAGCCTGGCCCAGTGGTATGTAGGCTCGGTCATCGAGTGGCTCAACATGGTCATCAAGCCCTGCCTGGCCGCGACGGCCATGGGCCTGGCCGTGCTGGGCACCTACGGCTGGCTCTACGGCCTCTGGCCCAGCAACACCGTCGCCACCCTGGCCTCCATCGCCCTGGGTGTCGTGGTCTACGGACTCGGCATGGGCCTCCTGGGCGGCATCCGCGCCGAGGACCTGGAGGCGGCCCCGGGTCTCGTCCGTACCATGCGCCGTCTGGGTCTGGTGCGCTGAAGGCCCTCCGGAAGGAAGCGAAGACGTTGTCTGATCAGTCTCTGGACAAGCTCCCTCTGACCTCCCGGGCCAGGGTTCTGGTTGTCGGTCTGGGGCCCGGTTCCCGCGAGGCCATTCCGGCCGGCACCTGGTCGGCCCTGACGGCTGGGGTTCCGGTCTGGCTCCGCACCCGCATCCATCCGACCGTTGCCGCTCTGGAGGAGGCCGGGGTCTCTTACCGGTCCTTCGACGAGCTTTACGACTCTCTCCCGACCTTTGACCAGATCTATGACGCCATGGTGGAGAGGCTTCTCGCCGAGGCCCGCAAGGACCGCCTGGTCTACGCCGTTCCCGGCCACCCCCTGGTCGCCGAGGCGTCCGTCCAGCGTCTGCTGAAGCAGGCGGACGGGGCCGGGGTCTCCGTCGACCTGTTGGCGGGGGCGAGCTTTCTCGATGCCCTTTTCATGGACCTGCGGTTGGACCCGTCCAGCGGCCTGACGGTTCTGGACGGCCTGGCCCTGCCGTCCGAAGGCCTGCCCCAGGGTGAGGCGCCGGTCATCATAGCCCAGGTGTATGACCGGCAGGTCGCTTCCGACGTCAAGCTGACCCTGATGGAGCGCTATCCTGATGACTTTCCGGTGACGGTTGTCCGGGCGGCGGGCGTTCCCGGCGAGCGGCGCATCGAGACTCATCCACTCTACGAATTGGACCGCCTGGACTGGGTCGACCACCTGACCTCCCTGTACCTGCCGCCCCTCGCCCCGGAAAGGACGCGCCTGGTCGGCGGCCGCGGGGCTGACGCCGCGGTTGCTCCTGCCGGAGGTCCAGCCCTCAGCCGATATTCCCTGGACCCCCTGATGCGGGTGGTGGAGCGGCTTCGGGCTCCGGGCGGCTGTCCCTGGGACCGGGAGCAGACGCACCAGAGCCTCCGGCCCTTCGTCCTGGAGGAGGCCTTCGAGGTGGCCGAGGCCCTCGACCTGAAGGATCTGGATAAGCTTCAGGAGGAGTTGGGAGACTTACTGCTGCAGGTAGCCCTTCACGCCGCCATCGCTCAGGAGTCGAGCGAGTTTCGGCTGGCCGACGTGGTGGAGGGCATCACCGCCAAGCTTATTCGCCGCCACCCCCACGTTTTCGGCGACGTGACCGTCTCTGGCACCGAGGAAGTGCTTCGCAACTGGGAGATCATCAAAGGCCAGGAGAAGCGCAACAGGGGCCAGGAGGAACCGAAGTCCGCTCTGGCGGGCGTACCGGTCGATCTGCCTGCCCTGATGCGTGCCCACAAGCTGCAGAAAAAGGCGTCCCGCGTGGGGTTCGACTGGCCGGATTTTCAGGGGTCCTGGGAGAAAGTCAAGGAAGAGATGGGCGAACTGGAAGAGGCATACACCTCCGGGGATTCGGGCAGAATACGGGACGAACTGGGTGACCTGCTGTTTGCCGTCGTCAACGCCGCCCGGTTCCTGGGAGCCG
This sequence comes from uncultured Bacillota bacterium, assembly GCA_937868875.1. Taxonomy (GTDB): domain Bacteria; phylum Bacillota; class Sulfobacillia; order JAMDAP01; family JAMDAP01; genus JAMDAP01. Next base: position 25,596 of record CALMNP010000118.1, read on the forward strand.
AGCCGGAAGCCGCTCTGGGCGCAACCATCGCCAAGTTCAACCGGCGCTTCGCCTATGTGGAAGCGGCCGCAGCCCGGCAGGGCAAGCGGGTCCAGGACATGACCCTGGCCGAGATGGACCGGCTCTGGGAAGCGGCCAAGGAGTCTGAATAACCCAGGGAACGCAGCAAGGAGGTCGAGCATGAACAAGGCTGAATTGGTCGCCTCGGTTGCCGAGAAGGCGCAGCTCTCCAAGAAGGACGCGGAGCGCGCCATCGACGCGGTGGTAGAGAGCATCCAGTCCGCCCTGTCACAGGGGGACAAGGTGGCCCTGGTGGGGTTCGGCACCTTCGAGGTCCGCGAGCGCGCCGCCCGCAAGGGGCGCAACCCGCAGACCGGCCAGGAGATTGACATTGCCGCCACCAAGGTGCCCGTTTTCAAGGCGGGCAAGGGTTTCAAGGACTACGTCGAGAAGTAGTCGGCTGTAGCGGTTGAGGCTATAGTGCGTTACCGAGAAGAGGGCCTCCCCCGGGGAGGCTCTTTTCATTTGTATCAGCGGAAGGGAGACACGACGTGAGGCTGGACAAGTTCCTAAAGGTCAGCCGGCTCATCAAGAGGAGGACCCTGGCCAAGGAGGTCTCGGAAGTGGGCCGCATCCTGGTCAACGGGAAAGTGGCCAAGCCGGCCACCCAGGTGGAGGCCGGCAACCGCATCACCCTCGACTACGGCAGCCGCGTGGTGGAGGTGGAGGTGTTGGAAGTGCGGGAGTCGGCCCGTATGGCGGACGCCCGTGAGATGTTCCGCGTGTTGGAGGAGCGCCGGGTGCAGCAACAGGACCCCTTCCGCGACGGTGACCGAAGCGAGTAGAGTCATGTCCCGTCCCTGGGCCGCATAGCCATGGGGTAGACAAGCGAAGCGCGGGGGACGGCGTCCCCGGCGCGGGAGGAGGTGCCGCCTTGCAGGGCAACTACCCTCACAACGACTACTCCGGTGAGTACAAGCCCGAGACGGAGCACAGCGTTCACATCAAAAACCGCGAGGAGACCGTCATCGAGGGCGTCATCCATGTCGACAGCTTCGATGACCAGGAGATCGCCCTGGACACCGAACTGGGCGGTCTGGTCCTGCGCGGCGAGGGACTGCACATCAAGCAGCTCGACCTGGACACGGGCCGGTTCCAGGTGGAGGGAACCCTCCACTCGCTGCAGTACGCCGCCTCCCACGGCCGTGGCGGCAAGGGGCGGCAGAAGGGCCTGTTTGAGCGTCTGCTCAAGTAGCCGCCGTGACGCCCCTCGATCTGCAGTTTTACAACCTGTTCGTCATGGTGTTGGCCGGGGTCGCCCTCGGCCTCTGCTTTGACACCTACCGGGTTATCCGGCGCATCCTGCGGCCGGGCTGGATGGCCACGGCTCTGGGCGACCTGATCTTCGGTCTGGCCTGCGGCCTTATCCTGGCAGCCGCCCTGGTGGTCGGCAACTGGATTCAGCTGCGGCTCTACGTGTTTGTGGGAGTGCTGGCCGGCCTCGCCCTCTACCTGGAATTGGCCGGGGAGACCTACCGGCGTGGGCTCGGCGCCGCTTTCACCCTGATCCGCCGGCTTCTGCTGGGGACGGTCCGGCTCGTGGGCCAGGGCCTGGCCCTCACCGCCGTTATCCTGCTGCTCTTCCTCCAACCCTTCTTTTGGCTGGCCGGGACTTCGGTGCGCGTGGCGGCCTGGCTCGGCCGTCCCCTGACCGTTCTCGTCTCACCCCTGGCGAGGTTGGCGGAGCGGGCCTGGGGCCCCCTGCGCCGTCTGGCTGCCTGGCCGGCGGGGCTCTGGCGTTCTTTGGGAAGGAAGCGGGAGTAGCCGGCAGGAATTCCGCCTACGGGGGAGAAGTGTATAAATCCCGTACACGGTTTGTATAAGTTTTGTCCACAGTTGTGGACAAACCTGTGCATAAAACCAGCGGGCACAATACGGACTAGGCGGCAGAGGTCATGAAAATCGAGATCCGGGGGGCCGAACGGCTCAGCTTTCGCGAACGGCAGGTGGTGGCTCTGAAGGAGATGGGCCAGTCCACCGACGCCATCGCCAAGCGCCTTAAGCTGAGTCCGGGCACCGTGGCCACCCTTTACAACCGGGCTAAGACCAAGGGCTATCAAGTGGTGATGATCCTGGAGGGCGATCCGCTCTCCCTCTTTGACGCGGGCGATGACGAGCCGACGGAGGAGGTGGAGGAGGCGTGAACCCGACTGCGGACCTGACCGCATCGATTGGGAAGGGCAAGGGGCGCGGCCGAACCAACTGGGTCTGGCGGCTCAGCATCTTGGCCATGGCCGGAATCGTCTCCTACACGGCCGTCAGCTTCTGGTCGCTTGACCAGCGGCTCAGCGACATGCGGCGCGACGCCACCGAACTGCAGCAGCAACTGGAGGCGCGGCAGCGAAACGGTCAGGAGCTGCAGAAGGAGATCAACAACCTTCAGACGGACGCCTACGTGGAAAAGGTGGCGCGCGAACAGCTTGGCCTGATCAAACCGGGCGAGATTCGCTACCTCACCGGACAGAACGCCAAAACCCCAGGCGGGGCCAGTTCGAAAACGGCTCCTTGACACCTTTCCCGGCCAATCCGTATAATGAATTCGCAATTGAGGGACCTTGGCGAATCGGATTACCAGGGGGACATGGCCGGGCATGGCAGTGGAAGTGGGAAGCATCGTGGAAGGCGTCGTAACGGGGATTACCCAATTCGGCGCCTTTGTTGAGCTTCCGGGCGGGCAGACCGGGCTGGTACACATCTCAGAGGTCTCTGACACATTTGTCCGCGACGTCAAGGAATTCTTGAAGGAGCAGGATCGAGTGCGCGTCCGGGTCATGTCCTTCGACCCCAAGGGCCGCATCGGACTCTCCATCAAGCGGGCCGATCCCGCCTGGTCGGAGGCACCGCGGCGTGCGCCCCGTTCCGGGTACCGGCGTCCGCCGGCCGCGTTTGAAGACAAGCTGGCCCAGTTCATCAAAGACAGCGATGAACGACTGACCACCCTCAGACGGGCAACCGACTCGAAACGGGGCGGGCGCGGTTCTGGTCGCCGCGGTGCGTAAACGCTCTCCCGTTGTGCATGGATCGGCGACTTCCCGAACGCCGCCTGCATTTCGTGAAAGTTCCAGTTCGATGGCCTTGACGCGTGTTTTGACCCTGTACTATAATCAGTGATGTCGCAAGGCCAATTCGCCAGACTTGCGCCGAGGTGGCGGAACTGGCAGACGCAAGGGACTTAAAATCCCTCGGGCTTTCAGCCCATACCGGTTCGAGCCCGGTCCTCGGCACCAATTTGTGAGCCGGACCGGCGCAGTCAGCGGCGGTGTAGCTCAGTTGGTTAGAGCATACGGTTCATACCCGTAGTGTCGGTGGTTCGAGTCCACCCACCGCTACCAAATCTAAAAAACGTTTGATGGACCACTAGCTCAATTGGTAGAGCAGCCGACTCTTAATCGGCTGGTTATAGGTTCGAGTCCTATGTGGTCCACCATTTTGGGTCCGGGGCGGCCGAAACGACCGACCCCGGTTTCTATCTTGGCGCCATGGTCTAGAGGCCTAGGACACCACCCTTTCAAGGTGGTAACACGGGTTCGAATCCCGTTGGCGCTACCAC
>CALMNP010000119.1 GCA_937868875.1 uncultured Bacillota bacterium
CCTTTACGTGCACCGGCGCCATGCTCATAACCAGACCCTGCGACGCCGCGAGTACAACCGCGTCACCCGCTGGGCCGTGGAAGAGGCCCTTCGCCGCTGGGGCGGGGCCTACCACCCTGTCTTCTCCCAGACGCGAACCGGATGGCTGAAGGTAGACCGCCTGGTTCCCGCGGCGCCGTCGTCAACCGGCTAAGGTTTTTTGGCCCTGAGGCTCCGAGACGCACGGCGGCGGAGGCGCGGCCGCCGGCCTCGCCTCCCTGGGGACCCCGGCGCTTTCGCCCGCCCGGGCCTCCGGTCGCCGCCGCCCTGACCCAGCCACCAACTCTTCTCCAGCTTGGGGTAATCGAAGCCGGCACCGTCGATGAGCAGGTCCAGTGCATGGCCAAAGTCCACGGCGACACAGCCGGTGCGTCCGGCCAGCTCGGGGGCCGCCACGGCCGCCGGCACCCCGGCCGCCAGCAGGACAAGCTCCATCCGGGGGCCACGCTCGATGGCCGCCAGGGTGGCGTCCAAGGACTCCATCCCTTCCAGGCTGTAGACCGCTACCGGGACGATGCCGCGGCCGGCCAGGATGGAGGAGGCTTCCTCCGCCCGGCGGCCCACCAGGATGAGGCGTGTTTGGGAAAGGAGATGGCTGAAAGAGTCCCGTTCAGCAAGTCTGTGGGTCACCCAGGCGTCGCAGACCTGCTTTGGCTGGATGTGAAAGGCTCGCAAGAGCTGCTTGGTCCGGGGGCCGTCCGGATGGCCGCGCCCCGGCACCAGTCCGACGATGTCGACCGCCGTGTAGGCGGCAACCAGTCGCCGGACGGTGGACGGCTCGAACCGGCGCACTCCGGAGTAGGCGATGAACCGCTGCATGGGCCAGTCGCGCGGCGACAGGCGGTGCGACAGCACCGCCATCTCTGCGTGCCCCAGGCGCGACAGGGAAAGCGGCGTTCCCGCCGACAGGGCCTCGCCAATCGAAGCCAGCACCTCGTCGGTCGTCAGGCAGAAGTCCTCATAGTGGGCGACGTCCACCGCCATGCCGCACCTCCTAAAGTCGCTCCAGGTTGGGGAGCGGGCCCAGCCCGCTCAAGGCGTTGCGCGTGTCCAGGACCCACCGGGCCTCGTCCGCCACCAGGCGGTAGTCGACGCTGTCGTGGGCGGTAAGGACCACCACCGCCTCCACCGTCCGGAGCAGTTGCGTCGTCAGGACCTCCGAGCGGTACTCGTGGCCTGCGACCTTGAGGGCGGCGATGTGGGGATCGTGGTAGTGGATCTCCGCCCCAACCTCGGCCAGTTTTTCCAGAACGTCAAGGGCGGGTGACTCGCGAACATCAGAAACGTTCTGTTTGTAGGCGACCCCCAGCAGCAGGAGGCGCCTTCCGTCCAGCTCGCCCAGGTGACTCGCCAGCCGCTTGACCACGTACCTCGGCATGGACCTGCTGACCTCCACCGCGGCGGCGATGAGGGGGCTGTCCGTCCCCGCGCCGCGCGCACTCCACTGAAGGTAGAGAGGGTCGACGGGGATGCAGTGACCCCCCACGCCCGGCCCCGGGAGGTAGGGTGTGTAGCCGAAGGGCTTGGTCCCCGCGGCCTCCAACACCTCCCAGATATCCAGTCCGAGCTTGTGGCTGATCTGAGCCATATCATCGACAAAGGCGATGTTGACGAGCCGGTGTGCGTTCTCCACCAGCTTAGCCATTTCCGCCACGCGGGGCGAGGAGACGCGAACCAGTCTGCGGAACGCCGTCCGGTAGAGTTGTTCGGCCATGTCCACACAGCCGAGGGTGACACCCGACAGGAGCTTCGGGATGCGCTCGAGTGGCGGTGGGGCAGCCGGGTTCACTCGTTCCGGCGAATACGCCAGGTAGAAGTCCTTCCCCACCTTCCGGCCCGCAGCCTCGAGAAGAGGGCGGACCAGATCCTCCGTAGTCCCCGGATAGCTGGAGCTCTCCAGCACCACCAGGGCCCCGGGCTTGAGCCGCGGTGCCACGGACCGGGTGGCCTCAACCAGGGCCGACAGGTCGGGCAGACCGTTTTCATCCACAGGAGTCGGCAGGCAGAGAATGACCGCATCCAGGTCGTGGATGTGGTCATAGTTGGAGGAAGCCCGCAACCGTCCGCGGCGAACCAGCCTGGCGAGGCCGCGGGAGGAAATCCCCTCCACGTAGCTCTGGCCCGTATTCACTGCGTCTACGCGCTTCTGGTTGACGTCGATGCCCAGAACCCGGTGGCTCCGGCGCGCCAGCAGTACGGCCAGGGGCAGACCCACGTAACCTATCCCGATAACCCCCACGCGCCAGGGGCTTGAAACCCTTGCTTGCTCCATGTGCGCAACCTCCTGTGCTGTCTCGTAGTATGTTATGTAAATGAGGAGGAGGCGTGCTGCGTGTGGAGGGCAAGTCGTTGAGGGTTCTGCTGGCAATCAACGGGGCCCTGCCCCACCTGAGCGGAAGCAGTCGCTTTATCCTGAACCTTCAGCGCGGCCTTCAGGAACTGGGCCACCAGGCAGACGTGCTCTCGTTTCAGTGGCGCAAGGGTCGCCTCGTTTTGACCCTGGGCGAAATGCAGGTGGATCCTGACCCTCTGGCCGCCGTTGTTTCGGAGTACGTCTCTGCG
>CALMNP010000120.1 GCA_937868875.1 uncultured Bacillota bacterium
GGGGCGAGCCCCCCTCTCCTCCTCCGGACCGGGACCGGCTACTTCTTGGCGCCGGAGGCGTATTCCTTGGCGGCCTTGTCGATGCCGGCCACGAACTTGTCTACGTTTTTGTCCTTGGCGAACTGCGACGTCAGCGGAGCGATGACCTGCATGCCCCAGCTGTTGCCGGAGTACTTGGGGAACTGCCAGGTAAGGGTCTTGCCGGCCGCATTGAACTTCATGATTGACTTGGCCAGCGGGTCCGTGGGCTGCAGCGTCACGTTCTTAAAGGCCGGGATCATGAAGGCTTCCTGGATCATGTACTTGTGGCCGCGCTCGGTCAGGGCGATGTAGTCCAGGAACTGCTTGGCGGCCTCCAGGTTCTTGGAGTCCTTGTTCAGGCTGTAGTAGGACGGCACACCCACCGGGATGTTGGCGGCGTACGGGGTGTTGTTCATGGCCAGGGGCACGAAGCCCATGTCGAAGTTGACCTTGAGGTCCTTCAGGTTGCCATACACCCAGTTGCCCTGGTGCAGGAAGGCGGTCTTGCCGGTGCCGAAGGCGGCGACCTGGCCATTGTAGTCCAGGGACTCCAGCTTGGCCTTGTCCGAGTAGTCGACCAGCAGGCGGATCAGGTTGGCATAGTCCTTGGCCAGCGGGTCCTTGGTCACGTCAACCTTGCCGGCCAGGAGATCGTTGGTGAACTGGTCCGGATTGTCGCGGGCAGCCAGGTACTCGTTGAAGGTGTGGTTGCCGTTGACCCAGGTTTCCTTCAGGGTATAGGACACGACGGCATCAAGGCCGAGTTCCTTCTTCTTGGCGTTGATGGTCTCAAAGGCCTTCTTCAGGGCGTCGTAGGACGTGATGTCGTCCGGGTTGACGCCGGCCTTGTCCAGGATGGCCTTGTTGTAGACGAGGCCGTAGCCCTCGATGGCCACGGGGAAGCCAACGATCTGGCCGTTCTGCTTCAGGCCGAGGAGCTTGGGATCGACTTCCTTGACCCAGGGCTCGTTCGACAGGTCGGCGACCTTAGGGCCCCAGGTGTCCAAACCGCTGACGCCTTCGAGAACAAAGATGTCGGGCTCCTTGCCGGACTGGAACTCGGCGCGGAGCGCGGCGCCATAGTCGGCACCGCCGCCGACGCTCTTGACGTTGACCTTGATGCCCTTCTCCTTCTCGAAGTCGGCGGCGAGGCTCTTCAGAGCCGGGTCGATCTCAACCTTGAGGTTGAACAGGGTGATTTCCTTGGCGGCCGGCTGGGCGTTGTCGCCCGGGGCCGGGGCCGTGGTCTTGCCGGTGCAACCGGCCAGCAGGGACAGAACCATCGCCAGAACGGCGACCTTGAGCCAGGTCTTCTTCATGCTGCTAGTCTCCCCTCCATAAGGATCTCGACAGCGTAAGACTTCCTGCGACACGGTTCGGAGCCGTTCGGGAGCCGTTGACAAACGTTTGCACAACTGGGCGGCTATCGCCTCCTTGGGCCAGACGTGACTCTATTCATCCAACCAGCCGGATGGCTGCCCACAGGTAACCATCTTCAGGGTTGTCCAGAGCGCACGGTAGAAGTGCGGCCGTCAGTCTCGGGTGTTTCACGCACCCAGCGTGGACTCCCGGGCAATAATCTGGCTCGGCAGGATCACCTGGTGCGGGCGGGACGGTATCCCGTGAAGCAGGCCCACCAGCATCCGTGCCGCCATGGCGCCCAGGTCGTAGATGGGGACGCGAATGGTCGTCAGTTGCGGGCGCGTCCAGGAGGTGATGGCGCTGGCGTTGAACCCGGCGATGGCCAGGTCCGCAGGCACCCGCAGGCCCCGGCGCATGGCTGTCTCCAGGACCCCAAGGGCCAGGATGTCGTCCATCGCCAGAACGGCCGTGGGCGGCTCAGGCAGGGCCAGCAGGCGCTCCACAGC
>CALMNP010000121.1 GCA_937868875.1 uncultured Bacillota bacterium
CCCGGTGCCGGTGCCAGGCCGGTGGAGCCTCCTGCGACTCCGCCTGTGGCCGGAGAGGGGCCGGCCCCAACGGAGCCTTCGTCCGCGGCGCCTCCCACCATCCGCCGCCTGGCCGTCTCCTACGACCGTCCGGACGGCAACTGGCGTGTGGTGTTCCGCCGGCTGACCGCCTGGGTGGAGGCCCCGGGAGCAGACGAGGTCGTCTTCCTGCTGGCTCCCACCGGTTCCGATGAGACCGGTCGCGAGTTGGGCAGGGTGGTCCGCGAGTCTCCGGACCAGACCCGATTCAGTCTCCCGGTGGACCTGGGGGCGGAGGCCTCCACCTTCCACCTCTGGGCGGTGGCAAGAGGCCCTGGTGGTGAGGCGCCAAGCGACATCCTTGACCTCATCTTCGACGGCGACCGGCCTGAGCCCGGCAAGATCGAGGGCGTACCGCTCTACCCCGGCTTCCACTGGCATATGGGTACCCTGACAGAGAGCCAGAGGACGGACCTGACCGGCGCCTTCGGCCAGGACTTTGACCACGGCTCGGTGCGACTGGCGTACACGGACTGGCTCTGGGACGCCAGCCCCAACGTGATTCGGGACTGGTATCTCAAGGCCGCGCAGGAACAAGGGCGGAAGGTGGACGAGGCGGATGCCGACGCCGGCCAGGGCTTGTGGTCCCTGCGCTGGCACGAGGGCTCCGCCGCAGTCACCATCCGGCTGGCAGGCGAAGAGGCGACCGGTGCCGCCGGCAACACGCCGTCCCGGCGCTATCGCCTCCTGCTGTCCTGGCAGGAGTAGCGTAGCCACCGCCGGCCCCGGCGGCCGGCGGGAGAGGAGGCCCCCCGATGACCGACGGAAAGCTGACTCTGGACCTGGGCGAGGGCCGGCTGAAAGGGACCGGAGACGTGGACCTGTTCTACCGCTGCTGGCGGCCGGCCACGCCCCGCGGTGTGTTGGTTCTGGTGCACGGCGCCGGCGAGCACTGCGGCCGCTTCGATCACGTGGCCCGGACCCTGGCCGGGCGCGGCCTCACGGTCTACGGGTACGACCATCGCGGCCTCGGCCGCTCCGGAGGCCGCCGCGGTCACCTGGACCGCTTCTCCGACTACCTGAACGACCTGTCGCTGGTGATCGCCGAGGCGAGGCGGCTCTCCCCGAATCTGCCCCTGGGACTGTACGGCCACAGCATGGGCGGGGCGGTGGTGCTGACCCACGGCATTCACCACCCGGAGGGCCTCGCCTGGGTCGTCGCCACCAGCCCCTGGCTGATGCTGGCGGTTGAGCTGCCCGGCTGGAAGAAGGCCCTGGGCAACTGGCTGTCCCGCGTTTGGCCCACCCTCACCATGGACGCCGGGGTGCCGGCAAGATACCTGGCCCACCCGCCTGAGGTAGGGGAGGCCTACCTCAAAGACCCGTACGTGACGCTGAAGGTGTCGGCGCGCTGGTATACGGAGATGGTAGCCGGAGCCGCCAGGACCCGCGCGGAAGCCCCGCGCTTCACGCTGCCTCTTCTGCTGCTGCAGGCGGGCGACGACCGGCTGGTGTCGCCGCAGGCGTCGCGGCAGTTCTTCGAGGCCGCCGGCTCCACGGACAAGACGTTCCGCCTTTACCCCGGTCTGTACCACGAACTGCATAACGAACCGGAAGGGCTGCAGGTTGTGGCTGAGGTCGCGGATTGGCTGGAGCCGCGGCTGCCGGCGGATCGGACTTTGCCCTAGAGCCGTTCCGCGGCCT
>CALMNP010000122.1 GCA_937868875.1 uncultured Bacillota bacterium
CGTGGCGCGTAAGCGCCGTCCAATCAGTTGTGGTGGCTGGTTGGTGACTTGGAGGTGCAAGTCCTCTTCGGACCCTGATGGTGGGAACCGATAGCCGAACAGCAAGGGTGTCCGTCGCGAGGCGGAATCTGAAGGCAGCTGCAGGCAAAGTCCCGGCCCGACGGACAGGAATCGCATATGAGGCAGCCATATCCGGGCGAGAAGGCAAATATCTTCAAAGCCCGATAACCATCCGGGAGGGTGTGGCTGTAGATGCGGCGGGTATATGGGATGAAGGTCACGTGCATTACCCTGGGAGGTCTGTCAACCTGCCTCTGTGCTACCGTCGTCGAGAGGCGTCGGGATGGGTAGGCAGAAGTCAGCAGAGGCCATACGAGTCGGCTTAACCGCCCGACAAAGGGCCGAACGTGAAGTAACTGGACAGGAGCCTTGAATTTCGATGACGGCAGGAGCAGCAGAAGGTCGGATTGGGATATCCGGCGCCATCCCGGAGGGTAGCGGTCGGAAACCGCGAGTGACCGGGAATGGTGCGGCAAACGTCACGGGAAGGAAAGTAGCTCTCTGGCCGGAAGCGGCTACGGGGCTGATGGAGAAGATCGTCAGTCGCGGCAACATGATGTCGGCATACTCGCGAGTAGTGAGCAACAAGGGCGCGCCCGGCGTGGATGATATGCCGGTAACGGCCCTGAAAGGCTACTTACAGCAGGAATGGCCGCGCATCAGAGAAGAACTGCTGACGGGAGTGTACCACCCGCAACCGGTGCGGAAAGTAGAAATCCCCAAACCGGGAGGCGGCACACGGATGCTGGGCATTCCCACCGTCCTTGACCGCCTCATTCAGCAGGCAGTGCAACAGGTACTGAATCCGCTGTTCGATCCTGATTTCTCGGAAAGCTCCTATGGGTTCCGTCCCGGCAGGAGCGCCCATCAAGCGGTGAAAGCCGCACAGATGCACGTGGCGAACGGCCTAAGATGGGTGGTTGACATTGACCTGGAGAAATTTTTCGACCGAGTTCACCACGATACCCTCATGTCGCTGGTGAAGCGCAAGGTCAAAGACCGACAGGTGCTGTGCCTCATAAACAGCTACCTCAAGGCCGGGATACTCGAAGGAGGGGTGACATCGCCACGGGAGGAAGGTACGCCGCAAGGCGGCCCGCTCTCCCCGTTTTTGTCCAACATCCTCCTCGACGAACTCGACAAGGAACTGGAAGGGAGAGGGCATAACTTCTGCCGTTATGCCGACGACTGCAACATTTATGTTGCCACGCGGACAAGCGGCGAGCGGGTTATGTCCTCCATCACTGGCTACCTGTCAGAGCGGCTCAAGCTCACGGTCAACCAAGCCAAAAGCGCGATTGACCGCCCGTGGAAAAGATCGTTTCTGAGCTACAGCATGACTTGGCACAAAAAGCCCCGGCTCACCGTGGCGAAGAAAGCGGTGGACAGGCTCAAGGCCAACCTCAAGACCATCTTCAGACGGGGTAGGGGAAAGAAGCTCCAAACGACCATCGAAGAGACAACCCCGAAAGTGAGGGGCTGGATAAATTATTTTCGATACGCGGAAGTAAAAGGCATCTTCGAGGAATTGGACGGTTGGCTGAGAAGGAAACTGCGACGCATTCTATGGAAGCAGTGGAAGCGCCCCTACACGAGAGCAAAGAACCTGATGCGGCGGGGATTATCGGAAGCCACGGCATGGCGCTCGGCCACAAACGGCCACGGTCCCTGGTGGAATGCAGGGGCCGCGCATATGAACAAAGCTGTTCCGAAATCCTACTTCGACAAACTGGGGTTGGTGTCATTCATAGACCAACTCCACCGACTTCAACAAACTTCATGAACCGCCGTGTACGGAACCGTACGCACGGTGGTGTGGGAGGACGGCGAAAGAAATTTCGCCTCCTACCCGAT
>CALMNP010000123.1 GCA_937868875.1 uncultured Bacillota bacterium
CTGGCAGGAGTTTTCCAGGCGCTGTCGAATACCGTCGAGCACGGTCCGGTCGGGCGTGGTGGGCGCCCGGTGGGCCGGGGGGCCAGGCCTGAGCCGGGCCCCGCTTGGGAGGACGTCACGTGGAATTCCTGGCTGCCGTCATCGGCCTCATCCTCGGCCGGATCTTCAACCAGCTCATCCATCACCTGCCCCGCAGAGAGCCCGTGGCCCTGCGCCCCACCTGCCCGGCCTGCGGCCGGGAGATAGCCGCTCTCTGGCTGCCCGTCGGCGGCTACCTGAGTCAGGGCGGGCGGTGCCCTCACTGCCGGGAGGGCCTTCCACGCCGAATCCCGACAGTGGAACTGACCACGGCCCTGCTCTTCTGGTGGGGCTACCGCACGTCCGGCCTGTCCCTGGAGACGCTCTTCGCCTGGGCCCTGGCCGGCGTTGCCGTGGTGGTCACCTTCATCGACCTGGAGCACCGGCTGATTCTCAACAAGGTCGTCCTGGCCGGGATCATTCTGGCCCTGCCGCTCTCGTTGCTGGCGGGCCGGTCTCCGGTCTCGACCGTCCTCGGCGGCGCCGCCGGTTTCGGCCTCCTGATGCTGATCTCCGGCATCTACCCCGGCGCCATGGGGGGCGGCGACGTCAAGTTCGCCCTGGTAGCCGGGCTGTTTCTGGGCTGGCCGAACGTCCTGGTCGGCCTGGTCATGGGCTTTGTGGCCGGCGGTCTGGTGGGCCTGGCCCTGATTGTGCTGAGGCTTCGCAAGCTCAAGGACATGATCCCCTTTGGACCGTTCCTGGCCGGCGGGGCCGTGGCCGCCTTCTGGTGGGGGCAGGGACTGGTGAACCTCTACCTGGGTTCGCTGGCGGGACGGTTCTAGCCCGGCAAGATTTGCGCGGGACCCCTTCCACTGCACAAGTAAGATCATAAGGGCAGCTCCGGCGGCCGGCTCCTCGGGCGGAAGCCCCTGGGCTCCCACCGCGCCGCTCAGCCGTGCGCAATACGACGAACCCGTCACATTTTGACCCCTTGAGGGACGGGCATTTTGGCCCAAGGCGGGGGTAGCCAGGGCTGCGGGTCATGGCGGGAAAGCCTTGCTCCGCCTGCATTTGAACACAAATATGACGAATTCGTCGTGTTGCGCAGGGGCTGAGGGGTGCCACCCCAGCTTGGCCCTCTGGTTCTAACAGGCGGGTCAGGAGACGCCCGCACTCCAACGAGTACGGGCCGGGCCGGCTCTGGTCCCTGCGGCGGGCCTTCCCTCGGCGATGTGGTAAAGGAGTGGAACTATGCTGCGCTATCTCACCGCTGGAGAGTCTCACGGTCGGGGACTGGTGACCCTGGTGGAGGGCCTTCCCGCCGGCCTCCCCGTGGACCTGACCGCCATCAATGAACAGCTTCACCGCCGCCAGCAGGGCTATGGCCGCGGCGGCCGCATGCGCATCGAGCAGGACCAGGCGGAGATTCTGTCCGGGGTGCGCCACGGCGAGACCCTGGGCAGCCCGGTGGCCCTTGTGGTCTGGAACCGGGACTGGGACAACTGGCGCGAGGTCATGTCCCCGGAGGCCCTTGCGGAGCCTCCAGCCCGGCCTCGCACGGTGACCCGACCCCGACCCGGTCACGCTGACCTGGCCGGGGTTCTGAAATTCGACCGCGCCGACGCCCGCGACATCCTGGAACGCTCCAGCGCCCGGGAGACGGCGGCGCGGGTGGCGGCGGGCACCCTGGCCCGCCTGCTGCTGCGCCAGGCCGGGGCAGAGGTGTACAGCCACGTGGTGCGCATCGGTCCTGTGGCGGTACCGGAGGACCCGGGCAACCCGGGCAACCCAGACAGCCCGGACAGCCCAGACAGCCCGGACGGCCCCCAGGGGCTGTCCGCGCGGGACCTGGCAGAGAGGGCCGAGGCCTCGCCCGTCCGTTGCGCCGATCCCGCCGCCTCCCAGGCCATGGTGCAGGCTATTGACGAGGCGAAGGCCCAGGGCACCAGCCTCGGGGGCGTGGCGGAGGTGCTGGTCACCGGCCTGCCGCCGGGGCTGGGCAGCCACGTCTCCTGGGACCGCAAGCTGGACGGGCTTCTGGCCCAGGCCCTGATGAGCATCCAGTCGGTCAAGGGGGTCGAGGTGGGTCTGGGCTTTGCCGCCGCCGGGCTCCCCGGCCACCAGGTGCACGACGCCATCTACTTTGAGGATGGCCGCGGTTTCCACCGTCGGACCAACCGCGCCGGCGGCCTGGAGGGCGGCATGACCAACGGCGAGACTCTGGTGGTGCGCGCCGCCTTCAAGCCCATCGCCACCCTGTACCGGCCTCTGGCCACCGTGGACCTGACCACCCACCAGGCGGTGGAGGCCAGCGTCGAGCGGTCGGACACCTGCGCCGTTCCCGCCGGGGCCGTCATCGCCGAGGCGGTGGTCGCCTTCACCCTGGCCCAGGCCTTCCTGGAGAAGTTCGGCGGCGACAGCCTGACGGAGTTCCTGCGCAACCTGGCCGCCTATCGCCGGCGCCTGGTGGAGCGGTGAGATGAAGGGGAACCTGATTCTCGTCGGTCTCATGGGCGCGGGCAAGTCCACAGTGGGGGCGGAGGCGGCCCGCCGCCTGGGGCTGGCCTTCCTGGACACGGACCGGATGGTGGAGGAGGCGGCCGGCCGCTCGGTGGCCGCCATCTTTGCCACGGAGGGCGAGGCGGGCTTTCGCCGCCGGGAGGCGGAGGCCGTGGCCCTGGCCTGCTCGGGTGACGGACAGGTCATCGCCACCGGGGGCGGTGCCGTCCTTGACCCGGCAAACAGGCAAGGCCTCTGGCGGGCGGGGCTGGTCGTCTGGCTGGACGCGCCGCCGGAGGCCCTGGCGGGCAGGCTTCCCCTGAGTGGGGACCGGCCGCTGCTGGTGGGCCAGGGCGTCCGGGGGGAGCTGAAGCGCCGCCTGGACGAGCTTCTGGGCGAACGCCACGCGCTCTACGCCCAGGCGCACCGCCGCCTGGACGTGGCCGCCATCACCCGGGACGAGGCCGTAGAGGAGGTCGTTCGCATGTTTGAATCCTGGCGGGAGTCGTCCCGCGTTGTGCCCGTAGACCTGGGGGACAGGGGCTACAACATCGTCATCGGGCCGGGGCGGGCCGGCCGGCTGGTGCGCGAGGCCCTGGGCAAGGACCCGGGAGCGACAGGGGGCCGGACCATTCTCATCGTCACCACCCCGCCGGTGGCGGCGCTCTGGCTGGACCGGCTGGCGGAGCCCCTCCGTGCGGAGGGGTTCAGGGTGCGGGACCTGGTGGTGCCCGACGGGGAGGAGGCCAAGAGCCTGGACGTCCTGAGCCAGGTCTACGATGCCTGCGCTGAGGCCGGCCTGGACCGCGGCGACCTGGTCGTCGCTCTGGGCGGCGGCGCCGCCGGCGACCTGGCGGGGCTGGCCGCGGCCACCTACATGCGGGGCATTGCCTTCGTTCAGGTACCCACCACGCTGCTGGCGCAGGTGGATGCCAGCGTGGGGGGCAAGGTGGCGGTCAACCACCCCCGGGGCAAGAACCTCATCGGCGCCTTCCACCAGCCGCGCCTGGTTCTGGCGGATACCGAGACGCTGTCCACCCTGCCGGAGCGGGAGTTTCGCTCCGGCCTGGCGGAGGTGGTCAAGCACGGAGTCATCGCCGATCCGGCCTATCTCGATCTGACGAACGGCAGCCTGGACGCCGTGCTGGCCCGCGACCCGGAGGCCCTGGCCGCCGTTGTCGAGGGCTCCTGCCGCATCAAGGCGGCGGTGGTCGCGGCCGATGAACGGGAGGGGGGCCTGCGGGCCAACCTCAACTTCGGCCACACCGCAGGCCACGCCATCGAGGCCGCGGCTGGCTTTGGCGGCCTGCTCCACGGTGAGGCCGTGGGGCTGGGCATGCTGGTGGCCGCCCGACTGGGCGAGGCTCGCGGCTGGGCCGCCGGGCTCACCGTCCGGCTGGCGGACCTTCTGGACCGGGCCGGCCTGCCGGTCCGCATCCCGGACCTGCCCCTGGGGCTCATCATGGACTACATGCAGGCGGACAAGAAGGCGTCGGGCGGCCGCCTCACCTGGGTCCTGGTTCCGGAGGTCGGTCGGGCGGAGCGGGTGCAAGACGTTGATCTGGCCGACGTGGAGCGGATCTTGCTCGATCTGGGGGCTCGCCGCTGAGGCGCTCGCCTCTGTCGACCGGGGAGGAACTGGGCCGCAGGGTGACGAATACTGGACCTGCCTCAGAATCTGGGCGGGCTGGAATTGTTGCCAGCCCTGAGTTCCAGGGCCAGTCCCCGCCTGGGGAGGAGCGCGTCATGTCGGAGCAACAGGATATGCCACTGGTAGAAATCACAGCACTTGACCGCGTCCTCAAGGAGACCGTCCGCTCTCTCGAACGCGGCAAGGAGCAGATCTTTGAGATCGCCGAGCAGGCCCGAGACGAGTACCGGACCGTGCAGCGAGACGTGGAGCGGCTCAAGAAGGACGTCTACGACAAGATCCGCGAGGTGGACCAGCTGGAGAAGCGTGACCAGCAGGCCCGCCTCCGCCTGATGGAAGTCAGCCGCGACTTCAAGAAGTACAGCGAGGAAGACGTCAAGGACGCCTATGACCGGGCCCGCGAGGTCCAGGTGGCCCTGTCCGCCGCCCGCGCCGCGGAAGTGGCCCTCCGGGCTCACCGCGACAACCTGGAACGCCGGCTGAAGGCCCTGGAGGTCATGGCCAACCGGGCCGACGCCCTGGCGGGCAACGTGGCCTCGGCCATGGGCTTCCTCACCGGCAGTCTGAAGAACATCTCCGTTCACGTGGAGAACATCAAGCAGCGCCGCGACCTGGGCCTGGCAGTCATCAAGGCCCAGGAGGAGGAGCGGCGGCGCGTGGCCCGTGAGATCCACGACGGCCCGGCCCAATTGCTGGCCAACGTGGTCCTGCGCATCGACGTCTGCCAGCGCCTGGTCGATCACGACCTGCAGCGATTGCGGGACGAGCTGCACCAGTTGAAGGACCTGGTCCGCGTCAGCCTTCAGGACGTGCGCAAGGTGATCTTCGACCTTCGCCCCATGGCCCTGGACGACCTGGGCCTGGTACCCGCCTTCCGCAGTTACCTGAAGGATTATCAAGAGCGGTCGGGCATTCTGCCCGATCTGGTGGTCACCGGCGAGGAGCGCCGCTTCGCCCAGGCCTACGAGGTGGCCCTGTTCCGCCTGGTCCAGGAGGCCCTGAACAACGTCTGGAAGCACGCCCAGGCGGAGCACGCGTGGGTATTGGTGGAGTTTTCGGAGGCCGGCATCCGCATGGTGGTCAAGGATGACGGCGTCGGGTTCGACCTGCAGCAGGCCCGGGCCGAGGGGGCCAGCCGATTCGGCCTCATCAGCATGCGCGAAAGGGCGGAGCTGTTGCAGGGGCGGGTCCAGATCGACACGGCGCCAAAGTTGGGCACGCGCGTCACCTTCCACATCCCGTACCCGGAGGAAGAACTGATAGAATGATTCGAGTCTTGATCGCCGACGACCACGCCATCGTCCGGCAGGGGCTTCGTCATGTCCTCTCCTTCGAACAAGACCTCGAGGTGATCGGCGAGGCCGCCACGGGCGAGGAGGCCGTCCGCCTGGCCCAGGAGATGGTCCCCGACGTGGTGCTTCTGGACCTGAACATGCCCACCATCAACGGGCTGGAAGCTGCGCGCCGCATCAGGCAGCAGGGGAGCACCCCGGGCATCGTTGTTCTGACGATCCATGACGACCGGGAGTACCTGCTGGAGGCCATGCGTGCGGGCGTGACCGGATACTGTCTGAAGGATGTGGAGCCCTCCATTCTCGTCCAGGCCATCCGTCGGGCCCATGAGGGCATGGTCTACGTGGACCCCAGCCTGGTCGGGTCGCTGGCCATGCACGCCGGCTCCGAAGAGGGCCTGACCAGCCGCGAGATGGAGGTCCTGGCCATGATCGCCCAGGGCTACAGCAACAAGGAGATCTCGGAGAAGCTGGTCATCAGCGAGAAGACCTGCAAGAACCACATCTCCAGCATCTTCGCCAAACTGAGCGTGAACGACCGGACTCAGGCCGCGCTCTACGCCATCCGCCAGGGATGGGTCAAGGTCCGCACCCTGAGCCGCGATTAGCCGGATTCGTCGGGTAAAACCCCACCGCTGTCAGGTTGGTGGGCTTTTTTTTTTGACCTACCCCCACATAGGGCTCGAGTCCTGTCGAAAAATAGGACCCCAGTCCTATGGCAACAACCCCCAGCCCTGGGTAGAATGAAGCCACGAGGTCGGTGCTGAACGGGCCGGCCAAACCGAACAAGGCTTATCGCGCAAGCGATAAAGGCTTACGCCGCGAAAGCGGCGGACGCAAAGCCCTGGGTCTAAAGCCGACAGGCCATGATTGCCAGGTTGCCGAAGGGGTGCTAAGCAAGGGACAATTTGTCCCCACCCACTGAGAGCTCTAAGCTCTCTGCAGGCAACCTGCAGAGAGCTTTCCTGTTCTGTGAGGGGGGTGAGGTTGTGATTCCGGTCCCGGCTTGGCCCAAGGCGATGACAGTGCTGCGGGCCCTCGCCACGGAGTCTGGTTCCCAAGAGTCCGGTCAAGCTCTCATAGAATACCTCTTTACGATCGTGTTTGTGGCTCTGGTGGCGATGGTTGGCCTCAAGGCTCTGGGACCGAAGGTCAGTGACCTGATGGCAAGCATCACGTTCTAGGCTTCCGGTTCCCTGGTTCCCCGGCTCCCCGGCTCCCCGGCTCCTGGGCTCCTTGGCACCAAGTAACGAGTATCGCTGGGTTTCCACTCTAACTGAGTTCCCTATAAGCCGGCAGCCCCGGCTACATTCTGAAGGAGGTTACCGAAGAAATGGAAAGCATGAAGAACCTGTGGCAGGATGAGAACGGGCAGGGCATGGTTGAGTACGGTTTGATCATCGCGCTGGTGGCCGTCGTGGCCATCGCCGGCCTGACCCTCCTTGGCCCCAAGCTGAAGAGCCTGTTCGAGACCATCGACAGCAAGATCGTCACGCAGTAGTCAAATCGATCTGCCGCCCCCAACGGATGGCGGGAAGGAGGCCGGGGAGATCTCTCGGCCTCCTTCCCTGCCTCTGCCAAGCGAGGTGAGACAGCATGTTGAGGCGCTTCGGGCGGGATCAGAAAGGGCAGTCCGTTGTGGAATTCGCCCTGGTTGTGCCGATTCTGCTTCTGCTGGTGCTCGGCATCATGGAATTTGGACGCGCCTACAGCGCCAACCTGGCCCTGCAGAATGCGGTCCGGGAAGGTGCACGCCTGGCAGTGACCGGCGCCACGGACACGCAGATCGTGCAGCGCGTGAAGGACTCGGCGCCGACTCTCGATTCCTCCCGGCTGACGGTAACCGTCTCGCCCGCCACCCGCCGGCAGGGAGACAATGTGGCCGTGGTTGCAACCTATGAGTTCAAGTACATCACGCCGTTCATTCAGGACATAACGGGCTCACTCAAGACCTTCAAGCAGAAAGTCACCATGAGAATGGAGTAAGGGGGCCTGGCGATGAATCTGCGGAGACTGTTCGCTGACCAGCGCGGCAACGCGCTTGTTCTGGTGGCGGCCGGCATGGTCGCCCTGCTGGGCTTCAGCGCGGTGGCCCTGGATGGCGGCGCCATCTACGCCGCCCGGGCCAAGGCCCAGACCGCGTCGGACGCGGCTGCCCTGGCGGCCGCCCAGTTCCTCCCGACCAACCCCGGCATGGCGGATGCAGCCGCGCGGGACCTGGCATTCCGCAACAACATGGATCCTACCATCACCCGGGTGGACATCGCGGCGGACGGCAGCTCCGTTCAGGTGGCCGCCGGCAAGACCGTCACCCTGGGGCTGGCCCGGGTCCTCGGCTTCGCCAGCACGCAGCAGGGAGCGGTAGCCAAGGCGAAGGTCGGCTCCGCCGGAGCCGTCAAGGGTGTCGCCCCGCTGGGCGTGCCCTCGTCACAGTTCCAGCCGGGCCAGAGTTACACATTGAAGGACTCCAAGCCCAACAGCCCCGGCAACTTCTTCGCCCTGGCCCTGGGGGGCCGCGGCTCCTCCAACTATGAGGAAAATCTGAAGAACGGCTACCCCGCCCGGATCCAGATTGGCGATATGGTCTGGACGGAGACCGGCGACAAGACCGGCGGCACCCGCCAGGCCGTTCAGTGGATTCTGGATAACTTCCCCTCGGACGCGGACGGCAACGGCACTCTGGACGACCAGCAAGACCTCAACGGTGACGGCTACCCGGACCTGCCGTCGAACACGCGTCGGCTTGTCATCATCCCCATCGTGGACGATTTCCCCAACGGCCGTGACCTGGTCAAGGTGGTCGGATTTGGGGCCTTCTACATTGAGGGATTTGGCGAGGGCATCGACAGCATCAAGGGACGGTTCGTCCGCTACGTGGACGACGCCGAGCTGTCCTCTACGGCTCCGGATTACGGCGTGAAGGTCATCAAGCTGACCAACTAGCTCCCGGCGCCCCACCCGGGGCGCCTTTAACCCAGGAGGCAATCCAGTTGAGCAAGGGACGACTGTTCAAGGTCCTGTTTCTGCCCATCTTCGCCGGCTTGCTGGCGACCGTCGGCGTCTACGTCTACCTGCAGAAGGCCCAACCGGCCCAGGCGAAGGCAGAAACGGTGCCCGTCGTGGTGGCGGCCAAGCCGGTACCGGCCAAGACCGTCTTGACCGCGGACATGCTGACGACGAAGAACTTCCCCAAGAGCCTGGTTGGGCGCAACGAGATTACATCCGTGTCCGGCGCTGTCGGCAAGGCTACGACCGTGCCCCTGGCACAGGATGAAGCCGTGCTGGTCACCAAGCTGGCGACCAAGGATGCCAAGGTGGGATTGGCATACCACATTCCCAGCGGCATGAGGGCCATCACCGTGAGCGCCGGCGAGCAGCAGGCGGTCGCCGGGTTCCCGGAGCCGGGCGACCTGATCGACATCGTCTCCATCTTCAATGTCAACGGCATGGCCCAGTCGCGCATCATTCTGGAGGGTCTGCCCATCCTGGCCGTGGCCCAGTCCATGGAGACCACGCCCAACGGCGAGGCCCGGGTGGTGCCTACGGTCACCCTGGCTGTGACACCCCAACAAGCCTTGATGATTACCACGGCGGAGCAGAAGTCGGCGCTGCGGTATCTGCTGCGGCCCGCCAACAAGGACGAGAAGAACGCCGGGAACCTGCAGCTGGACGAGACCGCCGTGTTCGGCACGCAGGTCTCGGGCGGGAACAAGTAGAGAGCGGCCGGACCCGCGCCAGGCGCGAGGGATAGGAGGACGCACCATGGGAGAGCGCATTTCGGTTTTGATCGTTGACGACAGCAAACAGCTGCGCGACAGCGTTCGGACGATGCTGGAGTTCGAAGAAGGCGTCGTCGTGGTGGGCGAGGCCGAGGACGGCGAAGAAGCCGTTGCCAAGGCCAAGGAGCTGAGGCCCCACGTCATCCTGATGGACATCAACATGCCGAAGATGGACGGCCTTGCCGCCACCCAGGCCATCGTCAAGGACATCAGCACGAACGTCATCATCATCTCGGTACAGGGTGACGCGGACTACCTGCGCCGCGGCATGCAGGCCGGGGCCCGGGACTTCCTGGCCAAGCCCTTCACCGTGGACGAGCTGGTCACGGCAATCAAGAACGCCTGCCGCACCGGCGAACTGAATGCGCTCTACACCCGGTCCGCCCCTCCGACGGCCAAGACCGGCAAGCTGATCACCTTCTTCTCCACCAAGGGCGGCGTGGGGAAGACCACCCTGGCCGCCAACCTGGCCGTGGCCCTGGCGATCAAGACCAAGGAGCAGGTGGCCCTCGTCGACCTGGACCTGGAGTTCGGCGTCATGACCACCATGTTTGGGCTGAAGCCCAACACCAGCATTGTGGACCTGTGCCACGTGGATGGACCTCTCAAGGCCGAACTGGTGCAGCGGGTCATGGTCCCCTCCAGCAACGGACTCGTCTCCGTGCTGGCCAGCCCGCCCAGCCCTGAGCAGTCGGCCGAAGTGGACGGCGACGCCCGCATGGCCAAGGACCGCAACTACGTTGGGGAAATTCTGGGGCTGCTGAAGCAGACCTTTTCTTACGTGGTGGTGGACACCGGGACCAGCTTCCGCGACGGCGTCCTGACGGCCCTGGACCGTGCCGACGTGATCTACGTCGTCACCAGCCCGGACATCCCCACCCTGCACAACACGGCCAAGTGCCTGGACATCCTGCTGACCCGTCTGGAGTACCCGCGGACCAAGGTGAAGCTCCTGCTCAACCGGGCCGACGGCACCATGGGCCTGAGCCATGACGACATCACCCGTGGCCTGGACTACGGCATCTCGTACTTCGTGCCCTCCGACGGGCAGACGGCCACCTGGGCGGCCAACTCCGGGCAGCCCTTCGTGTTGCGCAAGGCCAAGACCCCCCTGGCCGACCTGCTGGTCCAGATGGCCCAGGACCTTACGGAGTCGGGACAGGCCTCGACTGCGTCGTCGACGGAGGGCGCCGAGGAGGCGGCCGGTCGTAAGGGCAGGAAGGGTATCTTCTCCCTGCTCCACAGCTAGGCCCCGCCAGGAGGTGCTCCCCCATGTCAGGACTCTATCAGCGGCTTCAGAACAAACCCGAGACGGGCCCGTCCACGCGCGGCAGCTTCGGCTCCGGCCCGACCACACGCTCCGGGTCTCCGGATCGCACAGGGGGATCGCCCTCGAATGGCACCCCGGGCCACGACCGGTCTGCGGTTCGCAACGTCACGGTCCACAAGCCTGTGTCGCCCGCAGAGGCAGCCAAGCAGGCCAAGGAAGACCAACACCGCGCCATCAAGAACACCATTCAGCTCCGGCTGATCAATGAGCTGGACGCCAGCCTCCTGCAGGGGGCCGAGGCTTCGGAAGAAAAGGCCTTTGAGATCAAGCAGAAGATCATGGACATGCTGCGTGAGGAGGAGGGGGTTCCCCCTCTGGAACGCGAGTCGGTCTGTGAGGCCCTCTTCCACGAAATCCTCGGCTTCGGTCCGCTCCAGCCGCTCCTGGAGGACCCGGAGATCTCGGAAATCATGGTCAACTCACCCACCCAGGTGTACGTGGAAAAGAAGGGCAAGCTCACGCTCGCCGACGTCCAGTTCAACGACGACAAGCAGGTCCTGCAGATCATCGAGAAGATCGTGGCTCCGCTGGGACGGCGTATCGACGAGTCCAGCCCCATGGTGGACGCGCGCCTGCCCGACGGCAGCCGCGTCAACGCCATCATCCCGCCCCTGGCCCTGAAAGGCCCCAGCATCACCATCCGTAAGTTCAGCAAGGACCCGTTCAAGATTGACGACCTGGTGAAGTTCGGCACCCTGACCAAGAACATGGCCATGTTCATCGAGGCCTGCGTCAGAGCCCGCCTGAACATCGTCGTCTCGGGCGGCACCGGCTCCGGTAAGACCACCACCCTCAACGTCCTATCCTCGTTCATCCCCGAGGACGAGCGCATCGTCACGGTGGAGGACGCGGCCGAGCTTCAGCTCCGCCAGGACCACGTGGTAACACTGGAGTCGCGGCCCGCCAACATCGAGGGGAAGGGCGAGGTGCCCATCCGCCAGCTCGTCAGGAACTGCCTGCGTATGCGCCCCGACCGCATCGTCGTCGGCGAGGTGCGCGGCGGTGAGGCCCTGGACATGCTGCAGGCCATGAATACCGGTCACGATGGCTCCCTGACCACGGGCCACGCCAACACCCCGCGCGACATCCTGTCCCGTCTGGAGACCATGGTGCTGATGGCCGGCATGGACCTGCCGGTCCGGGCCATTCGGGAGCAGATCGCCTCCGCCGTCGACCTGATCGTTCAGCAAAGCCGACTCAAGGACGGCTCCCGCAAGATCACCCACATTACCGAGGTTCAGGGCATGGAGGGCGATGTCATCACCCTGCAGGACATCTTCATCTTTGAACAGCACGGCGTCGACGAGAACGGCAAGGTGATCGGCGAGCACAAGCCGACGGGCATCCGGCCCAAGGCCTACGAGCGCATCCTCTACTCCGGCATCCGCTTGCCGGACGACATCTTTGGAAACTGACCCCCAAACCAGGAGGAGGTGCTGGGAGTGTCAAACCTGGAGTTGGCCATTCTCGGCGGCGTGTTTCTGTCTACTGTGTTTCTGGTCATGATCCTGCTGAGCACCGGCGAGAGCGACCAGGAGAAGGTCAGGCGGCGCCTGGACGAACTGGTGAAGAACCGGGGCAACCAGGAGTTGACGACCGCCAGCATGACCCTGCCGGATGACGAGTCGCTGCCCGGTCGCAAAAAAAAACTCGTCTGGAAAGAGCGGTTTTTTGAAGGCTTAGACCGTTACGTGGCCGGTCGCAGTTTCGCCGGCACCATCCGGGCGAGGCTGCGCAAGGCGGACCTGAAGCTTCAGGTGTCAGAGTTTGTGACGATAGACTGGGGACTTTCGCTGCTGCTCGCCTTGCTTGGCCAACTGGCGGCAGGGCTGTGGCTGGCGGTCATCCTCTGGGCAGCCGGCCTCTGGCTCCCCTGGTACTACCTGAGCTACCTGGCGGAGAAGCGCGTGAAGCAGGTGGCGGCGCAGCTTCCCGACGCCCTGAGCATCATGGCCAACGCCATGAAGTCCGGCTACTCGCTGCTGCAGGCCATGGAAGTGGTCTCACGTGAGATGCCGTCACCGATATCCGCCGAGTTTGCACTGGTTATCAAGGAGACCCGGGTCAACATCTCGGTGGAGGACGCCCTGTTCAACCTGACCCAGCGCGTCCCGTCCGGCGACCTCGACCTCATGGTCACCGCCATGCTCATCCAGCGGCAGATCGGCGGCAACCTGTCCGAGATCCTGGAGAAGATCAACGAGACCATCCGGGAGCGCATCCGCATCCTGGGCGAGGTCAGGACCCTCACGGCCCAGGGCCGCATGTCCGGGTTCATTGTCGGCGGTCTTCCCCTCGCCCTGGGCGTAATCCTGCAGGTGCTGTCACCGGGCTATGTCACGCCACTTTTCACCAACCCCATCGGCTGGGCGCTGCTGGGTGCAGCGGTAGTCATGCAACTGGTCGGTATCATCTTCATCCGCTCCATCATTCACCTGGAGGTCTAGCAGGATGGTCCCCTTGATGTTGGGCCTGGTCTTTCTCTCCTTCACGATCCTGACCTACATCCTCATGGCCCCGTCGGCCGATCAGGTGGCCATCTGGAAGCGCACTTCAGAGATTCGCCGCCACACGGCCGACCCCGAGGTGGCAGAAGACGCGGAACTGGGGCTGCCCTTCGTCCAGCGCGTGCTGGAGCCGCTCTTCGAACGGCTCTATGCCTATGTGCTGCGCTACACGCCCTCGGGCATCAAGGACACCTACCGCCGCCGCCTGCAGCAGGCCGGCCGACCCATGGAGACGGCCCAATTCGTCGGTCTGAAGGTTATCTTGGCCGGCGTTCTCCTGGTGATGGGCGTCGCCTTCAACCTGCTGCTGCTGGCAGGGAGCGGCCTGGGGATGAGGGTGCTCAGCATCGTTGCCCTGGCGGGTCTTGGCGCCTATTTCCCCGACTTCTGGCTGTCCCGGAAGATCACCGACCGCCAGAAGGCACTGGAACGGGCCTTGCCCGAGGTCATGGACCTCCTCTCCGTGTCGGTTGAAGCCGGCCTGGGCTTTGACGGCGCCATTCAGAAGGTGGCCGAGAAATTCCGGGAGCCCATTGCCTCAGAATTCAGCGGCTACCTGAAGGAGATTAAGCTGGGCAAGGCGCGGGCCGATGCCCTGCGCGGGCTGGCGGACCGCAATTCCCTGCCCGACCTGCAGACCTTTGTCGCTTCCATCATTCAGGCAGACCAACTGGGTGTCAGCTTTGCCAAGGTACTGCGCGTCCAATCCGAACAGCTCCGCCAGAAGAGGCGCCAGCGGGCGGAGGAGCGCGCCGCCAAGATTCCCATTAAGATCATGCTGCCGTTGGTCCTGTTCATCTTCCCGACTATCTTCATCGTCATCCTGGGTCCCGCGGTCATCAGCATCGCCAAGAACTTCATGTAGGAGTGCCGACATGGTCGTCTACAACGAGACTCGCGGACTGCCGGTGGCCACCCGGGCCCGCCTGGCCAAGACCTTCTGGCGCCGGTTCCGCGGCCTGATGGGCTGGACCTCCCTGGACGTGGGGGAGGGCCTCATCATCGACCCCTGCAACGGGGTGCACACCTGGTTCATGCGCTTCTCGATCGATGTCTTTCACGTTGGCGAGGATGGGCGGGTACTGCGGGTTCTCCGCAATATGCGCCCATGGCGCCTGGGTCCTGTGGTTCGGGGCAGCCGGTACGTGGTGGAGACCGCGGCCGGAACCGCCCTGGCTACCGGGACACACGAGGGTGACATCCTGGCCCTTGATTAGGCCCTCGCGGAGCCAGTTTTCAACCAATGTTGACGTAACGGGGCGGTCGTCTCCTGTCGGAGGCGGTCGCCCTTTTGCTATAATCGTGACGTACGGCTTGCGAGGAGGCAGTTGCGTGAAGTCAGAAGCCCAGGGCTGGTTCCGCGATGTCGTTGAAATTGTGCTCATCGCCTTCGTCATCGCCGTGGTCATTCGCACCTTCCTGGTGCAGGTGACCAAGGTGCCCACCGAGTCCATGGTGCCAACCATCGAGGTGGGCGACAGGCTGCTTACGGACAAGATTCTCTTCCGCATCCGGGGCATTCACCACGGCGACATCGTGGTCTTTCAGCCGCCCTTCGCCACCCCGGACCCGTACGTGAAGCGAGTCATCGGCCTCCCCGGCGACCGCATCGCCATCCATGACGGCAAGGTCTTCCGCAACGGCCAGGCTCTGAACGAACCCTACCTGGCGGAGCCGCCCAACTACTCGCGGCCGGAACTAACCGTGCCGCCGGGGGACATCTACGTCATGGGCGACAACCGCAACCACAGCAACGACAGCCACGAGTGGGGCTTCGCCCGGCTCTCCAGCGTCAGCGGGAGCGCCTTCTGGCGCCTCTGGCCGCTGAACCGGTTCGGGCCGCTGCCCCGGTAGGGGCCGGCCGCCGGCCTGGACGGTGTCGCGGTGCCGGCCGTTAGCGCAGGGCCCTCAGCGCAGCCCCGCCTGGTAGTCGTAGACCAGCTTCGATATTTGAGCCAGGGTGGCCGTGGCCTCGCCCTCGTTCACGTCATCGGTGAAGAGGCTGATGAGGTAGGGGTGACGCGGCAGCAGGACCAGGCCGGCGTCGTTGACCACCCGCACCTGGTTGCCGATCTTGTGCGCCACCGGGGTGTCCGGAGGCAACAGGGCGGGGATCCGGTCGTTAAAGTTGGTGTGCTGGAGCGCGTCAAGAAGCTCCCCGCCCAGGGCGGGGGCTTCTTTTTTAAACGCCAGAACGGCCTTGAAGAAGGCGGCCATGTCGCGGGGCGAGGTCACGTTCTCGCGGTCAGGCGAGATGAACGCGCCCAGCTCGTGCACGTAGGCCTGAAAACTCTCCCGCCCCAGCCGGCGCAGGAGCATGCGGGTGGCGACGTTGTCGCTGTCCACCAGGGCCAGGCGCGCCAGTTCCCTCAGAGTGTAGCGGCTCCCCACCGGCCGGGACTGCAGCCGGCCCGTGCCGGATTCATAGTCCTCCGGCTTGATGGCCAGTGTTTCGTTCAGATCCAGTTTCCCGTCCTGCGCCTGTCGATAGAGGAACAGCACCAGGGGAACCTTGATGGTGCTGGCCGCCACGAACTCCAGGTCCGGGTTGATGCCGAAGCGGAGACCGGTGTTGAGGTCCTCCACGTAGACGCCCCAGGTGCCGGTCTTGCCCTGAATGGTCTGCTTCACGGCCTTCTCCAGTTCGGCGTAGTCCGGAATGGCAGGCGGCGTGCTTTCGGGGCGGCGCTCCAGCGGGCTGGCCTCTGCTTCGGGCTGTTCCAGAGGTGGCGTCACCTGGAGGCGGGGGGAGAGGCGCCGGCCGGCCACGGCGTAGGCGGCCGCGATCAGGAAGGCCAGTATCAGCGCGGCGGCCAGCGGGAGGACGGCGGCCGTCTTGCGGTGCCGCCCCCCGCCGGGCGGATGGCTCACAGAGGAATGGTCACGGTTGTCCATAGGGCTACCGTGTCCCGAGGGCCTTGTCATCATGCAGCGGGACTTCCAGGACTCGGGGCCGGCCCGGTCTGCGTCAGTCGGAGAGGTAGACCTGCACCTCCGCCTGCCCGGCCTGCACCCTGACCACAACCTGGTCCGACGCCGTTCGGCTCTGGTCCCACCCTCTCACCGTCACGACGTAGCTTCCTGGCTGTGTGGACAGCGGTACCGTCCAGCCCGCCTGCCAGCCGCTGATGCTCGGGACCAGGAGGATGCGCTCTCCGCCGGGCCACCAGGCCTCGACACGCCGGATGGCGGGGCTGGTGGCGGCCTGGAACGTCACCCGCGCCCCGGCGGGAACGGTGTCGGGTGTGACGGAGGCGCGAAGCCAGAGGGGGTTATAGATGGTGAGGAGACACTGGACCTGGCGCTCGGCCTTGGGGTAATGCGCGGTGACGTAAATTACATCATGGGTCTGGGGGCGGTTCGCGGGCACTGTCATGCGAACCTGCCAGCGGTTGGTGTCACTGGTGACCGCATTTTCCGGGGTAAGTTGAGCACCCGTCCCGGAAGACAAGCCGTACCGCGCCTCAACGGTCGAGGCCCGCCCGCTCGTGTAGGCGATAACGGTGAACGACCCGCCCGCCATGACCACGCTGGGCGAGAGGTAGGCGGACAGGGTGGTCGTTTCGATGACGATGGGTTTGAGCACGCCGCTGAGGGTCTGGCCCAGGCGGTCTGCAAGGAAGGGGCGGTAGTAGTAGGTCCCGGGAGGCAGGGAACGCCCCGCCCAGTCCCGGCCGTCCCACACCACCGACGCCGGCGGCGGCCCATAACCGCTGAAGGTCCGCAGGGCCGTTCGCTCGTCCAGGTGGGTCACCGCCAGACGCCAGGACCTGGCGTTCCCGTTCTTCAGCGAGGTAATGGCAAAGGGGGCCGTGTCGTCAATTCCGTCGCCGTCGGGCGAGAAGGGGTTGGCCAGTGCCGCAGCTCTGATCAGGGCTGACCGGTACAGGATGGTGACGGCCTGACCGCGCTCGAGCAGGTCGCGCGCCCCCAGCGACCCATCCGGGTAGCCGTAGACGATGTGGAGCTTGACCGCGACCGCCATCTCGGGCCGCAGCGAGGGGCTGACGCTGAGCCCGTCGCGATAGCGCTTCAATATGGAAAGGACTTCGGAACTGCTCATGGCGTGGGCCGTGGGGCCCAGGTCCAGAGCCCGAACGAGCATGGCCACCGCCTGCTCCCGGCTGACGGAATCCCCAGGCTGAAACCGGCCCGAGCCGTCCCCCTGGACGATACCGGCGGCGCCCGCCGCCTGGATATAGAGGTAGGCAGGCTTGTTGCGGTATAGCGTAAAACCCGGGCGCACGTCCGAAAACAGTTGGGGCAGTTGCTCATTAAGAGGCAGGCCGAAGGTCTTGGCCAGGAGCATGGCATACTCGGCGCGCGTGGAGTAGGCCACCGGATAAAAGAAGCACCGGGAGAGCCAGGGGTGGAGCGTGTCCATCGTCCCGTCCGTGAGGCCTTCTTCCCAAAGGCTTTGAATGTACGATTCGGCCCAGTGGCCACTGACGTCGCGGTACCAGGGGTCCCGGCTGGTGGCTCCCATCGCCGGCACGGCCGCAGCCAGCAGGGACATGACCACGACCCAGGTGGCGAAGGCTCGGCGAAACCTTTTCACTTTATCATCTTCCTCCCTGCCCCGGCGATCTGGCGGGCAGGGCAGAAGGTGAGGCCGGGGTCGTGGGCGGTTGATTCGACGGCTGGATGCCTGATCCTTCCAGAGGCTCCGACAAACCGCCCGACACGATCTGCGGCACGAGCGGGGCGGAGGCGGTTGGGGGCGCTGGGCCAAGAGCTTGCCATGTCGAGGTTTCTGCTTTGACTGGAGGAATTTGGAAGCGATACAATGACCTCACCGCCCGATGCCGTGCTGTCGATGCGGGGCGGGGGAGGAGCTGTACATGGAAAGGTGGACGCGTTGGGTCCACGAGCAGGTGTTTCTCTTGTTGGCTGTGGCCGCGGCCGTAGTAACGGCCCTCTTGATCTTCCGCTTCCTGAGCGCCGCCGATCAGAAGACGGCGGTGGTGCTGGCGGCTCAGGACATCCCACCCGGGGCTGAGATCACCGCCGGCATGATCCGGGAGGTGTCGATGCATCCTTCCGGCCTGCACCCCGAAGCCGTGACCGAGGCCGGACTGGCGGTGGGGCGGTTCAGCCTGGTCCCCGTGCATCAGGGGGAACAGCTTCTGTCGTCGCAGGTCTCCGACGACCAGGGTAGCCGAGGATTCCTGGCGGAGATGACCGGCACCGAGAGGGCCGTGTTCCTGCCCGTCACGCTGGCCCGCGGTCTGGGTGGAGCGGTGACGAAGGGCGACCGCGTTGATGTCATCTTCGTCCCCAGCGAGCAGAAGATGGGCCGCTCCGGCGTGGCCACCGTGCTGGAGTCGGCCAGGGTGCTGGACGTGCGCGACGACCGCGGGTTGTCCCGACAGAATGAGGAAGGCAAGGACTCGGGTTTCCTGGGCGTGCTGCTGGCTGTTCAGCCGGAGCAGGCGGAGCGTCTCGCTTTCTACCTGGAGCACGGACAGCTCTTTCTGAGCCTGGGAGGGTTCCGGGCTGTACCCACCGGTCAGGCCGGGACACCGGGACTGGTTCTCCCCGTCCCGGAGGCGACCCGGCAGGGTCCGGACGGTACCTCAGCTATTCCGGACGTGCAGGATTTCCAGGACATTCAGGACATTCAGGAC
>CALMNP010000124.1 GCA_937868875.1 uncultured Bacillota bacterium
CTGATGCGGCCCATGACGGCCGCCAATTGTGCTGCGTTCACGTCTCCTGCCTCCCGCTACCTCTGCCGGAAGGCCGGGGTATTGGCGGGAGCGTCCAGCAGGGCCTTCAACTCGGCGTCCAGCTTGAGCAGCGAGATGGAGGCGCCGGCCATCTCCAGAGAGGTCATGTACTCGCCCACATAGGTGCGGTGGACGGCAATGCCCTTCTCCTGAAGAATCTCGGACACGGTCTTGTTGAGGATGTACAGCTCCATCAGCGGGGTGCCGCCCAGCCCGTTGACCAGGACGGCCACCTCGTCGCCCTTGTTGTAGGGCAGGTCAGGGAGGATCTTGCTCATGAGGTGCCTGACAATTTCCTCAGCCGGGCGGAGCGCCTCCCGGTGGGTGCCCGGCTCGCCGTGGATGCCCATGCCGATCTCGACTTCGTTCTCCGCCAGCGTGAAGCTGGGCTTGCCCGCAGCGGGGACGGTGCAGGGCGTGAGCGCCATGCCCATGGAGCGGACATGGGCCACGACCTTGTCGGCCACGCGCTTGACCTCGCCCAAGGCCGCGCCCTGCTCGGCGGCGGCGCCGGCGATCTTGTGGACGAAGATCGTGCCGGCGATGCCGCGGCGGCCCGCCGTCCAGGTGGAGTTCTCCACGGCCACATCGTCGTTGACGACGACGGAGGCCACCTGAATGCCGTCAGCCTGGGCCATTTCGGCGGCCATGTCAAAGTTCATGATGTCGCCGGTGTAGTTCTTGACCACCAGCAGTGTACCCTTGCCGGAATCCACGGCCTTGACGGCCTCGTACACCTGATCCGGCGTGGGCGAGGTGAATACCGCGCCGGCCACGGCCGCGTCCAACATGCCTTCGCCCACGTAGCCGCCGTGGGCCGGCTCGTGACCGCTGCCGCCGCCCGAGACCAGAGCGACCTTGCCGGCCACCGGGCTGTTCTTCCGGGCAATGACGTTGGCGTCAGGCAGCTTACGCACCTCGGTGGGATTCGCCGCCACCACGCCGGCCAGCATTTCCTCCACGACGGACTCGGGGTTGTTGATGAGCTTCTTCACACGAACTCCTCCCCTTCTATATGATGAGACTTCAGTCTCCAGCCAGGTTAAAGGAGCCATTCCGGTGGGCGGCGGGAGCACTCCCCGGCACTCCGCCCTTCCCGGTCGCGGCCGCCCGGTAGGCCTGGCGCAGGACCTTCACGGGATGAATCGTTTCCGCCTCGGCGCCGAACTCAATCTGCATCTTGCACGTCTCGCACTCGGTCAGCACCCGGTGGCCCCGTTCACGGACCCTGGTGAACAGCCGGTGGCCGATCTTCATGGAAACGTCGAAGTTCCTCTGCTTCATGCCGTAGGTGCCGGAGAGGCCGCAGCAGCCGGCGTCCAGAACCTCCACCGTCAGGCCCGGGACAAGGCGCAGGATTTCGACGAAAGGCAGGCCGTTGCCGAGAGCCTTGAGGTGGCAGGGCTCATGGTAGGAGAAGGTCTCGTCCACCTGGCCGAAGTCGAGGCTGAGCTCGCCGTGCTCCCACAGGTCACGGAGGAAGGCGCCGAGTTCGTGCACCTGGTGCGAGAAGACGGCGGCAGCCTGCTTGCCCACCAGGTCCGGGTAGTCCGACTTCAGGGTCAGGGCGCAGGAGGTCGACGGCACCACCATGGGGATGCCGGCCTCGGTGTAGGGCCTGATGTGCTGCAGGTTGTAGCGTGCGTTGTGGCTGGCCTTCTCCGGGAAGCCGTTGGCCAGGAACGGCAGGCCGCAGCACATCTGCTCCGGGATGATGACGCGAAAGCGGTTGTGCTCCAGCACCTCGGTCACGGCCTCGGCCAGGTCGGGGTCGTAATAGTGGGCGTAGCAGCCGGTGAAGAGGACCACCAACCTGCGTCCCTCCGCGTCCACGGGGAAGCGTGAGGGGCCGGTGAAGTGCTGGGCCGGGCCGGCCTGGGCGGCGTCCCGGGCCGGGGCGTCGTCCCGGGTCATATAGGCCCGCACCCCGCCGGGCAGGGGCCGGTGTCGTGAGGCCACCCTGTAGCGGCGGCCGGCGAAGCGCGGCAGAGGCCGTCCGGCCTCGATGCCCAGCACCTTCTGCATCACGGTGCGCACCGGTTTGAGACCCGTGGCCAGGTTGGCGAGGCTGGGGACTATTGTGCCCATCCTGCCCAGCAGCTCCGTGTCGGCGATGTAGCGGTCGCCGAACTTGCCGCCCGACTGCCGGCGCGACCGCGCCTTGGCACGGCTGATCATATGGGTAATCCTGACCCCGGCCGGGCAGGCCATCTCGCACTGCTTGCAGCCGGTGCAGAGGCTGAGCTGCTCGTCGCCGAAGGCGGACAGCTCCAGGCGCCAGCGCTCGCCGTCAGGCCCAAGCTTCTTTGGTCCGGCGAAGAGGGGATTGACTTCGGAAACCGGGCAGTGTTCGGTACAGAGCGAGCACTTGAGGCAGGCATCCAGGTTCCAGGCCTCTTGCTCGGTCGTGTTCTGCAGCAGCAGTTCGGTCACGAGGCGATCACCTCCGCAGCCAGCGTGCCGGCCCGGTAGCCGCTGGCGATGGCCACACCGTTGCCGGACTTCTCCGTCACCGGGTCGTGGCCGGCCAGCAGACGCCCTGCCAGGAAGAGGTTGTCGAACAGCACCCGGCCGTCACGGCCCAGGGGACGGAGCCGGCCATCGGCCGCCACGCCCGCCTGGCTGAGGGGCTGTCCCTCCGGGGACAGCCAGTCAGGACGCGTCCAGTCGTCGGGGTTCTCGGAGAGTCGGACAGGCAGGTGGAAAAGCCGCTCCTGCAAGTTTTGGCCCTCCAGTTCAAGGGCGCCCCCCGCCAGGCCGCCGGTGGCCAGGACCACCG
>CALMNP010000125.1 GCA_937868875.1 uncultured Bacillota bacterium
AAAACGCCAAGAACGTCAACGGCTGTAAGGGTTTTCGACTGTGTATATGCACATCACTACCCCATCTAAGGCCTGTTAAGGACGGTCTCCTCTTCGGGTGTAGGTTCCTGCCACAAGCGACGGTAATAGCAAGCAATCGGGGGGGGGTATGCACATGCATACCCCCCCGATTACCCGATGCCTCTGCCTACCAAATCATCGGGACCGGAGGCGCAACCGCCGGCTTGGGTCTATCGTCACCAGTAGAGGTGAATAGAACGGCGAAGGAGGCCCACTTCATGCGTGTCCTATCCCGCGACCGGTGCACCGTCATCTACAGTATCCTGGCAACTGCGGCGGTCCTGACCTTGGCAGGCTGCACCGGTTCCGGTGCGTCCAACGCTCAAAGGGGATCATCCCCCGTCGCCGGTACTGCCGCTCCTAGTGTCCAGGACTGGCCGACAGAGCACGGTGGCCAGAGTGAAAGGTCTGCCGACAGTGGCGTGGCGACCTTCATTTCCGCCGGCCACATCGACATGCCTGGCGTGCCCGTACCGCCCGGCGCCGAAACCCGGATGACCGCCGCACAGCAAGTACAGGTGGCCCGTCCCCTGCTGGTTTCGTACCTGGAGCAGTTCAGGCGGATCGAGGCGCCTGCGGGGCTTCGCCTGCGGGACTATCGTTTCCGTGATAACGACATCAATTTGATTCGGGGAACCGTCTCGCCCCTGGTCCTCTCGATTCAGTTCGCCATCCTGCCTGAAGACCCCAAGTCCCCCGGCTGGCTAGCGGGCAGTGGCGCCCCGCAGCCGGACGGGTGGATTCAGGATAAGCTCCTGATCATGACGATCACCGTCAGGGACGGGGCCTACCACATCCAGAGCGTCGATCCCCACCTGGACGCTCCCTAACCGTGGTTGGCTGATCGTGGTGCGGTCAGGACCAGAATTACCGCGAAGGGAGCCCGGGCCCCTGTGCCGGATGACTCCGAGGTCGACGCCTATCACTGGTGGCTGTTCAGCGTATCCCCAGATGACCCACCGGTTGGCCTGGTCCGTTCAGGCAACGTACAGGACCAGTCGTCCCTAAGTCCTAACCCCAAGCTAAAACATCCATGGTGGTATCGGATTGCGCCGACTTGGGCCAAGCGACTTCATCAGGGCCACTGTGGCTTAATGGCCGGAACTCGCCCTGGCCCTTGACTCCGTGTCCTCAGCCATCGCGATCTGTGCCAGCACTTCGTCCCAGCCGTCGTACCGACGGACCAGCGGGTGCCTCACCCTGGCGTTATACGCCGCGGCGAAGAGCAACACCGGCACACCTGCTTCTGCCAGCGCAAGCGCGTTGTGCGGTGCATCCTCGATGAACAGGTCCAGCCGCTCCTCCCTCGCCATGGGGGCCTTGCTTGCGCCCTCCAGGAAATGCAGCCGGCCAACTGGAACCTCATAGTAGGCCAGCCACGTTTCTGTGAGGCCGCGCATCCTTCCCGCCCTAGCCGTCACGGCTACGATGGTGTGCCCGAGCTCCTTCAGCACCCGAAGCCTGTTGTCGGCCCCGGCCACGGGCGGGGGCGCAACAGCATCTCAAGTTCATGTGGTCCGAGCAGGCGGCAAGCGTCGCTGTCGAATAGGTATTGGGAAGGTCACCAGGGAGATAAGCCGTACCAGCCTCCCGGTTCAGGACCCGAATCCAATAGGCGATGGAGTCGACAACAACGCCGTCCAAATCAAGGCCAATGCGCACTCTCTCCGTCCTCTCCATGATGCCTGGTGGCAAGAGTTGCACCTGGTCTTCGGCGGAGGTGCGCGGGTTCCCTCCCAGGTGACTAGAGAGAGGCAGCATCGACACGGCGAGTCGGACTCAACGATAGCTGCTGGACCCAGGTGGGTCGTACGGGTGAGCCAACTGAAGACAGAACGGTGCAGAGGTTGTCGATTCTCGAGTCAGTTGGTTCCAGGGATTTGGACATAAGGGCGACCGTGAAGAAGCCGCTACGGACTTTCATGTCACGGGGGTAGAATTGGGGTACAGGCAATCAGCAAGGAGAAGAGGCTCCCCCTAGCTCTACAGTAACTGGGTTCCTCTCTTCTTCGATATTCACCCATAAGCTGCTGGGGAGGAGATGACCTGGTGAAGAGTGCTGACCAGCGTGTGGGCGGACTCCTTCGGGCGGCAAGGAATCTCGGGATGCGTGTCGAGGACATTCAGGTACTGGCCGACGGTGGCAACCTCCTCGCGCGTCTCTTGCCATACCCGATCGTTGCAAGAGTGTCTACTTTGTTTGGTGACGAGGATCCAGTGCACTGGCGAGATGTCCTGGCCCGAGAAGTGGAAGTCTCCCTGCATCTAAAGCGGCAAGGGGTTCCTGTCGTGGCACCGACGACTGAAGCGAACCCAGGCCCGCATCCAGTGGGTGATACCTGGTTCTCACTCTGGGAGTATGTCCCTCCTGTCCAACTGTCTGATCCCAGTCCGCAGGAGGCTCTGCACCTTCTTCAGAGATTGGAAGCTGGGATGCTGACTTATCCGGAACCCCTTCCCCTGTTGGGGGCCTGGGCCCCCGTCTCGGAGTCTATGGCACAGCTCTTGACAACAGATGATGAGGGCATACGGTCGTTGGCAGAGTTCTGGAGAACCGTTGACAGGCAACTCAGTGGCATACCCGACGAGCAGTTGACCCCGGCACACGGAGATGCGCACCTGGGGAACCTCATTCCTGGC
>CALMNP010000126.1 GCA_937868875.1 uncultured Bacillota bacterium
TGTGATAGTCTCGGACCTAAAACACCAGAAGGCTCAGCCGTCTCCGCCCTGCGGACAACAGGCGGGACGGCGACCCGGCCAGGGTAGGATGGCGTGATCATCGCGTGGTTTCGGAAGGAGGCCGGGAGCATGGCATATCCCTATGGTTCTGCGGTAAGAGAGGAACACGACAGCTGTGCCCTGGTGGCGGTGGTCACCCGTGACGGGCGGCCGGGCCGCCGCACCGTGCAGGAGGCGGTTGCGGCCCTGGCTCTGATGGCCCACCGCTCCGGCCAGGTAGGAGAGGACGGGGACGGCTGCGGCGTGCAGACCGACCTGCCCCGCGCCCTATGGGCCCAGCGTCTGGCGGCTGCCGGCTGGCCCGAACGCTACGCCACATCTCTGCGGTTTGCGGTGGCTCACATCGTTGCCCCCCGTAAGGGCGGCCCGGCCCTGCTGGACGAGGTCGCCTCGTTTCTCCGGTCGGCCGGGTGCCGCGTGCTTGCGGCCGGCGAGGCCCTGACCGACCCGTCGGCCCTGGGCCCTGGGGCTCGCGCCGAGGGAGCCTCCTTCTGGCAAGTGGCCGTGCACGGGCCGGGGCGCGGCGACTCGCTGCGCCAGAGGCTGTTCGAGCTTCAGCAGCAGTTGGAGGAGCGCTTCCCGGTGCACGTGGCCTCCTTCAGTCCGGATACGGTGGTGTACAAGGTCCGTGGGACTCCGACCGTGCTGCAGCGCTACTTCACGGACCTGGCCGACCCGGCCTTCGCCTCGCGCGCTGTGTTGGGCCACAACCGCTATTCCACCAACACCTCGACCATCCTGCCCCGGGTGCAGCCTTTCGGGGTGCTGGGGCACAACGGCGAGATCAACACCATCGAGCGGCTGCGGGCGGAGGCCCGGCTGCTGGGCGTGTCCCTGGTGGAGGGCGGCAGCGACTCGCAGGACCTCAACCGGGTGCTGGAGTTTTTCCTTCACCATCTGGGACTGAGCCTGTTCGAAGCCATGGAGGTCCTGTTCCCACCCATCATCAACGAAATCAAGCAGTACCCCGAGGACCTTCAGGACCTCTACATGGGAATCCGCCAGGCCTGGGGACCTTTTGCGCAGGGCCCAGCGGCCATCATCGCCAGGGCCGGCGAGGAGTGCGTGTTCAGCGTCGACGCCCTGGGGCTGCGTCCCCTGTGGTGGCTGGAGACGGAGGAGACCTGGGTGTTCAGTTCAGAGCAGGGCGTGGTCGCGCCCGAGCGCCTGGAGTCCGAACCCCGTCCCCTGGCGCCCGGCGAGAAGATGGGGCTGCGCCTGACCCCGGGCGGCCCCACCCACCTGTTCCGCTACGAGACCATGCAGCAGGAGGTGGCGCGGCGTTTTGGCCTGCGCCAGCCGGCCCGCGAGGGCGTGCGCCGTTTCCTGAGCGGCGGCGTCCCCGCTCCCGGTGACCCCTCCCTGCCCCTGGGGGACAGTGGGAAATGGCCTGCATCGAGGGGCCCGGTCGGGCCTCCGCCCGACCTCCGTTGGCGGGACGCGCCTGGGCCGCAACGCCATGAGCCCGCCGTGGGACGCACAGAGCGTGCGGCGCGGGCGGAGACGGCCCTGACGATATCGGAAGAGGCTGAGGGGGCGCAGCCGGCGCCGGCCCCGCTCAGTGCGGAACTGCCCGACTCCTGGCTGGCGGCCTCCGGCTGGGACGTTGAGGATGTAAGGACGGCCCGCCACATGGCCCAGGTCGGGGCGGAACCCATCGGTTCCTTGGGCTACGACGGCCCCCTGGCCGCCCTGGCCCGTCACCGCCACAACCTGGCCGACTACTTCAAGGAGACCGTGGCAGTGGTCACCAACCCCGCCATCGACCGGGAGCGTGAGGTGGAGCACTTCTCCACCCGCGTGGTGGTGGGACGCCGACCGGCCCTCTGCGGCCCGGACCTGGCCCCCCTGAGCCGGGTGGAGTTGCGGCAGCCTCTGCTCCTGGGCGGCGGCTGGCAATCGGACCCCCTTCTGCCCTGGAGTGCCCAGAGGGCCCTGGCGGCGCGGCTGGGCGCTGCCTGCCTGGAGGACCTGACAGCCTACTTCACCGAAGTTGGAGGCCCGGTTTCCGTAGCCCCGCTTTCCCTGGCCATGAGCGATGAGGGCCTCTCGCCAAGCCTCGACGCGCTCTGCCAGAAAGCCGTCACCGCCGTGCGCGAAGGCGCCCTGCTGCTCCTGCTGGACGATGGTCCCGCCCTGGAGGCCGGCCTGCCGGCGATGGACCCACATCTGGCCCTGTCGGCCGTGGATCTGGCCCTGCGTGACTCCCGCAGCCCCACAGGTCACAGCCTGCGCCGGCAGGTGAGCCTGGCACTGAGGTCCGCCGCCCTGCGCAACCTGCATGACCTGTCCCTGGCCCTGGGCCTGGGGGCTGAGCTCCTGAACCCTTATGCCCTGTG
Source organism: uncultured Bacillota bacterium (assembly GCA_937868875.1). Lineage (GTDB taxonomy): Bacteria > Bacillota > Sulfobacillia > JAMDAP01 > JAMDAP01 > JAMDAP01. The sequence continues at coordinate 2,400 of CALMNP010000126.1, forward strand.
GGCCCAGGTCGCGGCAGAAGCGGACCCCCTCACTCGAGAGGGAGCCCTGGAGAACCTGGCCCTCAGCCTGCAGAAGGGCCTGGAGAAGGTGCTTTCGACCCTGGGTATCCATGAGCTGCGGGGCTACACCCGTCTCTTCTCCAGCGTGGGGCTTCACGCCGAGGTGGCCTCCTACCTCCGCACGCCCAATTTCTTCGGCGGAATCGGAATGGAGCGAGACCTGGCCTGGTGGGAGCGGGAGGCGCGGGAGCGGGCGGAGGTGCTCCGAGGTGAGCGGGGGGCCCACCTGGCCCGCACGCCTCGTTTCACCCCCCTGGTTTGGCGCCTGGCCGCCGAGGTGGCGGGTGGCCAGCGGGCCTACGCCGATTACGAGGCGCGAGTGGCCGACCTGGAGGCCGAGTCGCCCGTCGCCCTGCGCCACCTGCTGGGCCTGCGCCGGCAGGACGCAGACGGCGGACAAGGCCCCCGTGGGAACGCCCGCCCAACCGTCGGCGTGGGCACGACCACCAGCGTCGCGGGCACGACGACAAGCGTGGACACCGCCGCTGGAAGCCACAGTTGGCCCTTCTTCATCAGCGCCATGTCTTTCGGCTCCCAGGGCGAGACCTCGTTCCGCGCCTACCTGGAGGCCGCCCGCCGCCTCAACATCCTGTGCATCAACGGCGAGGGCGGAGAGCTTCCTGACTTGCTGGGCCTCTACCCCCACCATCGGGGGCAGCAGGTGGCCTCGGGCCGGTTCGGCGTCAACAGCCTGCTCCTGAACTCGGCCGACTTGTTGGAAATCAAGATCGGCCAGGGGGCCAAGCCAGGCGAGGGCGGCCACCTGCCCGGCTCCAAGGTCACCGCCAAGGTAGCCGCGGCTCGCCACGCCGTGCCCGGCGCGGACCTCATCTCCCCCTCCAACAACCACGACCTCTACTCCATTGAGGACCTGGCCCAGTTGGTCACGGAGCTGAAGACCGCCAACCCCCAGGCCCGGGTCTCGGTCAAGGTGCCCGTGGTGCCCGGCATCGGCGTCATCGCCGTGGGCATCGCCAAGGCCGGGGCCGACGTCATCAGCCTGTCCGGTTACGACGGCGGTACGGGGGCCGCCCGCCTGCACGCCCTGCGCCACGCCGGCCTGCCTGTGGAGATCGGCGTCATGCTGGCGCACGAGGCTCTGACCGAGTCGGGCCTCCGGCCCCGGGTGGAAATCTGGGCCGACGGCGGCATGAAGAGCGCCGCCGATGTGGTGAAGATGCTCTGCCTCGGCGCCGACCGGGTGGGCTTCGCCACCCTGGCCATGATGGCCATCGGCTGCACCGCCTGCCGCGGCTGCCACCTGGATACGTGCCACGTGGGCATCGCCACGCAGCTGCAGAGCCGGGCGGAGGCCCAGATCAAGGGCCTCAAGCGGTTCGAGCCGCGCGTCCTGGAGACGGCGGTCGAGAGTCTCCAACACCTCTTTGAGGCCCTGGGGCAAGAGGTTGCGGCCCTGACCGCCGGCCTGGGCGTGAAGCGCACCCGGGACCTGGTGGGGCGCCGCGATCTGCTGGAGCAGGTGCGGGGGCGTGAGCAGGTGGACCTCATCCGCCTGCTGCAACCTGTGCCGCCCGTGGCCGCTGCGTCGGGTCCTGGTGGCCTGCACGTCGGCGCCGCCGCCTCGCCCGCCTCCCTGGTGGAGGCCGCCGCTGCAGGCTTGCCCGTGGGTCCAGGCCACCGTGCCCTGGGCGCAGAACTGTCGGGAGAGCTGGCGCGTCGGCGTCTGGGCCGCAACCTGCCAGCCGTTCCGGAACCCCCGGAGCCCCAGGGACTCCGCGAGGCCCAGGTGCTCCTGCGGTCCGTTCCCGGGAATGGACTGGCTGCCTTCAGCCTGGACGGCCTGGACCTCCGCCTCACCGGCGGGGCGCAGGACGGCCTGGCCAAGGGCAGCCGCGGCGGCCGGGTGGCCGTCCTCAAGCACCGGAACCGGCGTGGCCATTGGATTGGGGGTTCCGTGGGCAAGAGCTTCGCCTACGGGGCCCAGGAAGGCCTGTTCCTGGTTCAGGGCGACGCCGACGCCCGCGCCGGTATCCGGCTCTCCGGGGCGGACGTGGTCATCGGCGGCGAGCCGGCCGGCCTTTTGGGGGGACGTGGCAATCTCGCCCTGCGGGCCAACGTCAAGGGCTTCGCCTTCGAGTACATGACCTCGGGGCGCGCCGTGGTGCTGGGCGACATCGGCCCCTGGGCCTGCTCCGGCATGACCGGCGGCGTGGTGTACTGCCTCCTGCGGCCGGAGCTGGGGCTGGATGAGGCAGCCCTGCAAACCCGACTGGCCAAGGGTGCCAAGGTGCAGATCCGGGCCCTGGGCCCGCAGGGAAGAAAGGACCTGGCCGAGCTGCTCAGCCCCTACGCCCAGGCCCTGGAGGGCAGCGGTCAGCGTGAGGCGGCCCGCCGGGTCCACCGCTTCCTGGCAGAGCCTGAGCGCTTCCGCGCCATTGTCCCGGCCGGCAGCCAGATGGACGCCGATATCTCCACCGAGTGAGGCAAGGCCCCCGGCGCAAGCCGGGGGCCGCTGCTTTCCGGGGCGCCCTTCGTCAGGCCTCGGGAATTCCTTCGGAGATGACCCGGACGCCGTCCACGTGGCCCTTGGCCGCACGCTTCATAAACTTGCGGTCGTTCCACGTGTAGGTCGCCGTGGTCAGGTCGTAGCCCTCGGGGTAGAGCTGCTCCGCCTCCATCAGCAGGCTGACCCGCTTGTGGTTGACGGTTACACGCTTGCCCCGGGTGAAGATGATCATCTCGCCGCGGGCGTTGGGCAGTTCTGCCACCACGCCGTTCTGCCCCAGCGACTCGAGGCGCACGTAGTCGCCCAACTGCCAGGGGCGCGGGCCGGGGGCGACGGCGGTGACTTCCGCCGGCTCAGTCTCTACCCGTGGCGGCGGCGTTTCCTCCACCTCCTCCAGCCTCTTGACGGGGGGCGGCAGTTCCGACTCAACGGGTCGTTCCTGCAGGTAGCGTCCGGCCTGATCCAGGACCCGCCGGGCCACCCCGAGCCGCTCCGCGATCCAGAAGGCGTGGCTGCTTCCCGCCTCGCCCAGGACCAGCCGGTAGAGCGGCCGCAGGGTCTCCCGGTCGAAGTCCATGCACCCGTTGAGGAAGCCCGGGTGCAGGTCCGCCAGGCGCTTCACGTCGCTATAGTGGGTGGTGGCCAGGGTGACGGCCCCGGACCGGTGCAGGTCTTCCAGGATGGCCATCGCCAGGGCCGCGCCCTCTGCCGGGTCGGTCCCCGTGCCCACCTCGTCCAGCAGCACCAGGCTGCGGGGGCCTGCCTTGGCCAGAATGGCAGCAATCTGGCTCATGTGGGACGAGAAGGTGCTCAGGGACTGCTCAATGCTCTGACCGTCACCGATGTCCGCCAGAATCAGGTTGAAAACCGCCAGGCAACTGCCTTCGCCCACCGGTACGTGCAAGCCGGACTGGGCCATCAGGGTGAGTAGGCCCACGGTCTTCAAGGCCACTGTCTTGCCGCCCGTGTTGGGGCCGGTGATAACCAGGGTGCGATACCGGCGGCCCAGCACCAGGTCCAGGGGAACCGCCCCCTGGACGATCAGCGGGTGCCGGCCTTGCAGAATCTGGACGAAGCCGTCCACGTTCATGGCCACGGAACGACCGCCCATGGCCAGGCTGAGACGCCCCTTGGCCAGGGCGAAGTCGTAGGCGGCCAGAACCTCAAGGTTGACCCGAATGGCGGGCACCTCGCCGGCAGCCAGCCCGGACAGGGCGGCCAAAACCTGGTACTCCTCCGCCTCCTCCTCGCCGCGCAGGGTCTGCAGGTCGTTAACCAGCTTGCGTACCGCCGCCGGCTCGATGAAGACGGTGGAACCGCTGCCGGAGGTCGAGACCACCAGGCCGTCCAGGAGGTTCCTGTGGCTGGCCTTGACAGGCAGCACGTAGCGCCCCTCTTTGAAGCCGACAAAGCTCTCCTGCAGGGCCTCCCGATACTGGGCCGAGTTCAGGAAAGACTGCAGCCGGGCCTGGATCCGCTCCTCCAGCCCCTGCATCTCCCGCCGTATCTTGGCCAGGCGGGGGCTGGCGGCGCTGGCCACGCGCGTCCCCTCGATGCTGCCGTAGATCTCCTCCTCCAGCGCCTGGAGGTCAGTGATTGCCTCGGCGTAGCGGCTTAGCGTCGGCGCCTTGGCCCGCTTGCTCTCCATATAGCGCCGGAGCTCCCGGCCGCCGCGCAGGAAGTCGGCCAGCTGCACCAGTTCGGCGGGGGCCAGGACGCCGCCCCGCTCCGCCTTGGTCACCACGTCGCGCACATCAGAGAGGCCGCGCAGGGGCACCTGCGCACCCCCGGACAGGAGCGTTTGCGCTTCCGTGGTTTCAAGGAGGGACGCCTCAATGGCGGGAAGCTGGGTGAGGGGTTCCAGCCGCTCGGCCAGTTCGCGGCCGAGGCGGCTCTGGGTCATATCGGCCAGCATGGCCTTGATCTTGTCGTACTCGAGAATGGACAACACTCTGGCGTCCAAGGGGGTCACTCCTGTCTGAACTGGACTTCGGAATTACAAAAGGCCGGAAGGCGCAAGCCCTCCCGGCCTGGAGACGGGTACAAAAAGACCGTGGACGCAGCCACGGTCTACCCGTCATCAGGTATTCCGGAGTTTCCTGTCCTCAACCAACGCATGCGGAAAGACGGGTGCGGCAAAGCCGCCGGGCCCAATGGCCCCCTGCGCCGTCCTTCACGCCTATGCAGTTACTTCAGGTTGAGGTTAAGAACAGACACAAAAAATCCCCCTTGTGAATCGGAACCGCACCCATCGTAAGGGATGGGACGGGCGGCTGTCAAGTAAGGCCTCCCGACTCGGCCGCGACCGCATCCTCCATGGCCTCCGGCCCGCGGATATCGTGGAGAGTCAGCATCAGAGCCAACTGCAGGCCGGTGGCAACATAGCCGTAGGCAAAGATGCCGAGGACCAGAACAGGCGGACTCCAGAGACCGTTCAGCACCAGGGCGAAGGCGAAGTTGGAGGCCAGGATGGCCAGGATGACTGCCGTCGTATCCGCGGTGCGGTTGCGGAAGAACTCGCGGGCCCGGCCCCAGGCCTCGCCGATGCCGCAGTTCTCCACCACCACGGTGAACTCCCAGTAGACGTAGAGCACGCGCAGGGTCAGGTACACCATGAGGAACAGCAAGATGCCCGCCGGCCCAAGGATCAGGGATAGGCCGCCGGCGGCCAGGGTGAACAGGCCGACCAGCAGCAGGATGCCCAGGAACCGCAGCCAGAACGCTCCGGCGTACTGCTGGAAGAGGCCGAACGACACGGGCCGGTCCTTGGCCGCTTGGTGCAGCAGGCCGATGAATCCGCCCTGGACGTAGGCGGTCAGGAGCAGGAAGGCTACCGTCAGAAGCAACAGCAGGCCGGGCACTCCGGGGCCGCCCAGGCTGATGTTCACCCCGTTGGCCATGACGTTCTGGTCAAGCAAGCCGCTGACGCTGGGCAGACCCACCCCGAGTGAAAGCTTCAGCGTGAAGCGGCTCTGGCCGTGAAACCCGCCGAAGGCCAGACCCAGCATGAGGGCCAGCAGGTCAAGCACCACCGGATACGCAACCAGGGACGCGCTGCGCCGCAATCTGTCGAAGGCCTGCCCGATCAAGCGAACCCCTCCCCGCCTGAACCCTACTTCATAGATAACGAGGGACACGGCGAAAAGGTTATGCCCACAGTTTCACTGCCGGGTCAGGTTCCAAGGAAGGGCCACCACCTGCGGGCCATGAAAACGGTCACGGCCGCGTTGTAGAAAATGTGGGTCAGCGCGGAGGCGGCCAGCGACCCGGTCTGAAGGAACACCCCGCCCACAACGACACCCGAGATGCCCGCCGATACGGCATAGGGCCAGGTATCCCGACGCCAGCCCCCATGCGCCAGGCCGAAGAGGACGGACGCCAGCCACAGCCCCAGACTGGGTTGGAGGGCACCGCGGAAGAGCATCTCCTCGCCAAGCGGCGGTACCAGGGTGGTCAGGGCCAAGAGGGTCCAGCCACCCTTGTCGAGAGCCGTGTCCACGAGAGTCACGCCCACCCGGTTGGTGACCGCCCGAAGCCCGGGCCAGAGGACATAGAGACCGCCGGCCAGGAGGAAGGCAAGTGCGGCGCCGGCGGCGGCGAGCCCGGCGCCATGGGCACTCAGGCTGAATTCGTGCCAGAGATTCTCCCGCCGGAGAACATAGGCCAGCAGGAGCGCAAACGCCCCCATCACAACGGTGCTGACCACCGACAGCAGGGTCAGGACGACGGGCCCGCCCCTGCGGCGTTCCGTGGTGTTCGGCATGGGACATCCCCTTGTCAGGCAGATTAGCGGCCGCCCACCTGTACCGTTGCCGTTGCCGTTGCCACTGTACCCAGCTTCCACAGAGGATGCCATTTTCCTCCAGGATGCCGGAGACGATATGCTTTACAATAAATTACGCCTACGTCGGACGCCAGAACGGAGGAAATCAGCCATGTCAGAGCAGGCGCACCGGGAGAGTCATGTGGAGTCCTCGGAGTTCGTGCGGGACGTGGTCATCGGCATGTCGGACGGAC
>CALMNP010000127.1 GCA_937868875.1 uncultured Bacillota bacterium
CAAGGCAGCCCTCGTTGCTGGCGAGGGCTGCCCAGGAAGTACGGTGGTCGGGGCTCACAGGGGCTTACAGGTGCTACCAGGCGCGGCCCTTGCCGACCCCGTAGGGCAGGCCGGCGAAGTTCTGACCGCCGGAACCCCAGGCAGCGAACGGAACGGCGCCATTAGTCCAATCCCCCCTGGCGAACCAGGGGCTGGCGAAGTTGGCGCCGCCGCTGGCCGCAGCGAAATAGGGGGCCGCCCAACTGTTGGCGTCGCCGACGGCCACGGGCCCGTAACCGTAGGTCATGCCTCATCCCTCCTTCTCCTGCGTCATCCTATGCAGTTAACAGAAGGAGGTGACCGGCGCCGATAGCGGGCGAGCCCAGCCTCCCACCCTTCGTCAGGTGCGCGGTCAAGTAGTCCGTTCGGACGGCAGACCGGCTCGCTCCAGCACCAGGCGGGCGATGCCCGCGGCGTCGTCCCGGGACAGGCAGGGCACGCGCAGGGTCCGGGGACGGTCGCTGGCTACGGCGAAGAGCAGGGGGTCGCCCAGGCAGGCGGGCTCGTCCTGTGAGTCCGGCCCGATGACCTCTAGCTTGGGGTAGGGCAGGTTCTTGTAGCCCTCGACGAGAATGATGTCGACCCGCGCCAGGAGGGGAAGAATCTCCTCCAGAGGGCGCTCCGAGGCCCGCCCCTCCACCAGGGCGAAGCCGGTCGGCGAGGAGATGGCCGTAGCCACGGCGCCGGCCCGGCGGTGGCGCCACGTGTCCTTGCCGGGCTGATCGAGTTCAAAGCCGTGGGCGTCATGCTTGACCGTAGCCACGCGCAGGCCGCGGTCGGCCAGGTCGGCCACCAGCTTCTCCATCAAAGTGGTCTTGCCGCTCCCGGACCACCCCACCACCAGAATCACCGGAGGGTTCCTGTCAGGTGTGATGTCGCCCATGACCGTCCCCCTATCCCGCCAGGTCCGGACTGACGGTCAGGACCAGATCCCCGGCAGCCAGGGCCGGTGTGTTTTCAGGCACCACCACGTAGCAGTTGGCCCGGGTCATCGAACTCAGAACCCCGGAGCGCTGGGTCATGTCGTTCCGAACGCGCAGGACGCCCTCCTGATCATAGCGGGTGCCTCGCATGTAGCGCCGGAGGGCGGATGGCTTGACCACGGGCTGGTCCAGGACGGCCTGCGCCCGGAAGGGACGCCAGCCCCTCCGACCGGAGAGGGCCGCCACTACCGGCCGGACCAGGATGTCAAAGGTGGTGATGGCCGCCGCCGGGTTTCCCGAAAGGCCAATGACCAGCCGGCTGTCCCAGCAGGCCGCCAGGAAGGGTGTCCCCGGCTTCATGGCCACGTGCCAGAAGAGCCGCTCCGCTCCCAGCCTGTCGAAGGAGGCGGCGGCCACGTCGTAATCGCCATGGGAGGCGCCGCCCGTGGTGAGGATGAGATCAGCGTCATCGGCCCGGCGAAGGGCCGCGGCAATGGCGTCCGGGTCATCACCCCGACCGCCGAGCCGCAGAGGTTCGGCACCCATCTGACGAAGCGCGGCGGCGAGAGCCATCTCGTTGCTGTTTCGCACCTGACCGGGCTCGGGCCGCACCTCGGGCGGCACCACTTCATCGCCGGTGGAGAGAATCGCGACCCTCGGGCGCCTGTGCACCCTGACGCGGGTATGGCCGACGGCGGCCAGCAGGCCAACCTCGGCCGGGCGCAGGAGAGCGCCGGCCGGTACCACGGAGTCACCCTGCTTGAGGTCCTCGCCGATCGGACCTACGTTGGCTCCCGCACTCACCGGCCTCGACAGGAGCACCCAGTCGCCGTCGCGCTCGCTGTCCTCCTGCCAGGCAACCGCATCTGCCCCTGGCGGCAACGCGGCACCGGTCATGATGCGGACCGCCTCTCCCGCGTGCAGGGATGGCCCGGGGCGGTCACCTGCACGGTACTCCGCCACCACCCGCAGGCGGGCGCCGTGGACGGCTGCATCCTCACTGCGCAAGGCGTAGCCGTCCACGCCCGACCGGGCGAAGGAAGGCAGGTTCTCCGGGGAGCGGATGTCCTCGCCCAGCACGCGGCCGGCGGCATCCAGCAGGTCCATCTCCTCGCCCGGTGTCGTCCTGACGTGTCCCAGCATGACTTCCATGGCTTGCTCGACTGTTATCACGACTTGGCCTCCCGTTCCGGCCGACATCACAGTGGCCCGGCCCGACCGGATTCCTCCTTTCATTGTACCTGCCGCAGCCCGATTCTGCGAGGTCCGCCCGGTCCTGATCGCCACGGCAGGCGACAGGTGACGGGCACATGGGGTACAATGGCGGCATGGCGGCCTTGGGGGAAGCGCCCTCGCCAGATTTCGGACTCCCTGCCCACCGTGAGGTGTTGCGTGTTGCTTACCACCCTGAGCCTGGCCGCACTGGTACTGGTGCTGGACCAGGCCGCCAAGCACCTGGTCATGGCCAGCCTGGTGCCGGGCCAGATCCTGACTATCGTTCCCCACGTGCTGCAATTGACCTACGTCCGCAATCCCGGGGCGGCCTACGGCTTCCTGTCCGGCAGCCGCTGGCTCCTCGCCGGCCTGGCCTTGCTGCTTGCCGGCCTGGGCCTATTCCTGGCGCCGCGGCTGGAGCGCCCATGGGAGCGGGCGGCCCTGGGGCTTCTCATCGGCGGCGCCCTGGGCAACATGGTGGACCGGGTCCGTTGGGGGCTGGTGACCGATTTCATCGAGATCAAGCCCCTGCCCATCTTTCAGGTATTCAACCTGGCGGACCTGGCCATCACGGCGGCGGTTGCCTGGGCCGTTCTCAGGTGGCTGCTGGAATCCCAGCAGAGCCGTTCCTGACTCTCCGACGACCTCCCGGACCACACTAGGGCCGGGAGGTCGTTTCATGGCCTAGCCCCAGGAGTCCAGGCACCCGGCCAGCAGTGCGACGCCGCGCTCCAGGT
>CALMNP010000128.1 GCA_937868875.1 uncultured Bacillota bacterium
GCCGGTCTGGAAGGCGGAGCGCCTTTTCTCCGCCGACGACGAACCGCTCGCCCTGGTGACCTCCTACGTTCTGCGCGACCGCTGCCCTGACCTGAAGGCAGAAGAAGTGGGGCGGTCGCTGTACCGGACCCTGGAGGAGAAGTACGGCCTGGGGCCGCGCGGCACCCGCGACACCTACACGGCCGTGAACGCCGCCGGTCGCGTCGCCGAAGTCCTCCGGGTTCGAGAAGGCGCTGCCCTCCTATACTCGGAACGCCTGGCCTACGCCGAGGACAAGACGGTCGTCGAGTACGTGGAGAGCTATATCCGCGGTGACCGCTTCACCATCGACGTGGCCCGCATGCCTGACGCCGCCACGGCCTCGGACCGCCGGCTGGGCTAGAGGAGGAACGTCCGCGTGTCCCTCTTACTCGGCATCGACCTGGGAACCTCCGCCGCCAAGGTCATGGCGGTGACGCCGGAAGGCCGCGTCCTCAGCACCGGCACGGCGGGTTACCCCTTGCATACACCCCACCCCGGCTGGGTGGAGCAGGATCCGGCCGACTGGTGGGCGGCCGTGCAGACCGCCACGGCCCAGGCCCTGGCGCAAATGCGCGAGGCCGACCGCGGCGACATCGCCGGCATCGGCCTGTCCGGCCACATGAGCGGGCTGGTGCTGGTGGACCGGGATGGCAACCCTGTTCGCCCCTGCATCATGCTCACCGACACGCGCTCGCAGGCTCAATCGGCGCGGCTGCGCCAGACGGTGGGAACACGGGTAGGGACCCTGACCGGCAACACGCCCCTGGATGCCTTCCTGGCGCCCAAGCTGCTCTGGGTCAAGGAGCAGGAGCCGGACACCTATGAGAAGGCCTACGCCTTTCTCTTTCCCAAGGACTACATCCGCTACCGGCTGACGGGCGACCTCAGCACGGAGCCGTCTGACGCCGGCAACACGCTGTTCATGGACTCCCGCACCGGCCGGTGGGACCGGGACCTCATGCAGGACATGGGTCTCGACCCGGAAATGGCCCCGAGTGCCGTCACCAGCACGACGATCACCGGCCGTCTCACACAGGAGGCCGCGGAGCGGCTGGGGCTCCCGCAAGGCGTCCCCGTCGTCGCCGGCGGCGGCGACATGGCCTGCAGCGCAGTAGGCATTGGCGCCGTGGAGCCTGGCATTGTCTCGGTGACCATCGGCACAGCGGCGCAGGTCCTGGCCTGTGTTCCGGATATCGCCAACCAGGTGGGCGGTCAGCTCACCTTCCACCCGCACGCGGAAGCCGGCGCCCTGTTCGCCCTCGGATCCATTTTCTCCGGCGGCCTCGCTACCGGCTGGCTGGCGAAGGTCCTGGGTGAGGAGGAGGGCCTGAAGCGCGACCCGGGCGCCTACTTTGAGGCCCTGGGTCGGCAGGCTGCAGCGGCCAGGCCCGGTTCGGGCGGGGTGATCTTCCTGCCCTTCCTGGTGGGCAGCGGCAGCCCCTTCTGGAACCCCCGCGCCCAGGCGGGCTGGGTGGGCCTGACGGTCTCGTCGGGGCGGCCGGAGCTGGTCCGCTCGGTGATGGAGGGCGTGGCCTACAATGTCCGCGACAGCGTCGAAGCCCTGCGTCTGACCGGCGCGCCCGTGAACCGGGTGCACATCGCCGGCGGCGGCGCCGGCAGCGCCGTATGGCGGCAGATCATTGCCGATGTCCTGGGCGTCCCCGTGCTGCAGCCGGCCTGCCGCAACACCTCGGCCCTGGGGGCGGCGGCTCTGGCCGGCATCGGCCTGGGCCTCTACCGGGACATGCGGGAGGCCGCCCAGACGCTCATCACCTACGGCGCTCCGGTGGAGCCCGAGGCCCGGGCGGTCGACCGCTACAACCGGCTCTACCCCGCGTACCGCCGCATTTACGCCTCCCTGGAGGGGGCCTTCGACGAACTGACCCGCCTGAAGGATTAGGAGGACTCACGATGCGTTCCACCATGTGGACCTATCCCTGGGACGTGCTCGACGTGGGCGTGGACACCGCGCTGGATGAGCTGCTGAACCAGGTGGGCGTGGGCGGGCTGAGCCTGGCCACGTCCTACCACGCGGGCCGCTTCCTGCAGCCCCGCAGCCCGAAGCGGAAGGTCTACTTCCCCGAGGACGGCACCATCTACTTTCATCCTGACCACAGCCGCTACGAGAACCTCCTCATCAAGCCGAAGGTGGCGCGCCTCATCCACGAGCGGGGCGACGTGCTGCGCCGGCTGGAGCAGGCGAAGGAGAAGCGGGACTTCACCCTCAACGCCTGGACCGTCTGCCTGCACAACACCCGCATTGGCATGGAGCACCCGCAGGTCACCACGGTGAACGCCTTCGGCGATCACAACTACTACAATCTCTGCCCCAGCAACCCGGACGCCCGGGCCTACATCACCACGCTGGTGGCCGACATGACGAACCGCTACGCAATCGACTCGGTGGAGCTGGAGTCGCCCAACTTCATGGGCTTCGCCCACGAGTTCCACCACGAGAAGGACGGCGTGGGCCTGACGGCCAAGGACGACTTTCTCCTGTCGCTCTGCTTCTGCGACTCCTGCCTGGCCCGCGCCAGGAAGGCCGGCGTGGATGCGGAAGCCGCCCGCCGCACGGTGCGCCACTGGATCGAGGAGATGACCATGCGGCCCATTCCGGTGCAAGAGCCCGACTTTGTGGCCCGGGGCGTGGAGGGCTTCAAGGACACCCCCGAGGTCTACGAGTACCTCCGCTGGCGCTTTGAGTCGGTGACCTCCCTCACCCGCGAGATCCGTGAGGCGGTGAACCCGCGGACCCAGGTCTACTTCCTCAGCCTGCTGACCAGCCAGGCCTGGCTCTTCGGCATCGACTTCGAGGGCGTGGCCAGGGCCTCCGACGGCGTGGTGGTCTGCGCCTACGATACGAAGGCGCCTCAGGTCGGTCTGGACATCGCCGACGCCCGCGCCAGGGTACCCCAGGGCAAGTACCTGGCCACGGGCCTCCGCGTGTTCTACCCCGAGGTGCACGACGGCGAGGAGCTGTGCGCCAAGGTGCGGGAGGCGGCCGAGAGCGGCACCGAGGGCTTCAACTTCTACAACTACGGCCTGATTCCGCCCACCCGGTATGACTGGGTGCGGCAGAGCCTGGCCTCCCTCAAGTAGGAAGCCGAGTTGGAGAACGCCTTGCGTCCTGCCCGGGAGGTGAAGGCACGCGGCAGGCCGATTTTGGTCCTTAACCCTGTCAGGAGGTAGAGAAGCTTGAAACGCTGGACGCGCATCGTATCTGTCATGATCCTGGTGGCCCTGCTCGCTCTCGCCGCCGGCTGCGGCTCCAAGCCCGCCACCACCGGCGAGAACACCAACACCCCCGCGTCGAATGGCCCGAAGAAGTTCACCATCGGCTATGACATCTACTTCGTCGGCAACACCTGGTCCGTCCAGATGATGCAGGAGTTCAAGGGCGCCGCTGAGCGCCACAAGGACGAACTCAACGACGTCGTCTACACCGAGTCCGAGGGTAAGGTCGACAAGCAGATCGCCAACATCGAGGACATGATCGCCAAGAAGGTTGACGCGATCGTCGTCACGCCCAACTCGCCGTCGGCCCTGGCGCCGGTTCTGGAGAAGGCTGCGGACGCCGGCATCAAGGTCATCCTCTCAGCCGCCAAGGCTGACACCGACAAGTACACCGCGCTGGTCACCGTGGACGACGTGGACTTCGGCCGCGCCGGCGCTGAGTGGCTGGTCAAGAAGCTGAACGGCCAGGGCAACATCATTGCCCTGAACGGTATTGCCGGCATCTCCGTCAGCGACGAGCGCTGGAAGGGCGCCAAGGAAGTCTTCGACAAGAACCCCGGCATCAAGATTGTGGGCGTCCAGGCCGCTGACTGGGACTACGCCAAGGCCAAGGCCGCCACGGCCAGCCTGCTGGCTGCCAACCCCAAGATCGACGGCGTCTGGTCCCAGGGCGGCGAGATGACCCTGGGCGCCATCGAGGCTTTCCAGGCCGCCAACCGCCCGCTGGTCCCCATGACCGGCGAGGACAACAACGGTTTCCTCAAGAAGTGGAAGGAGCTGCAGGCGAAGGGCTTCACCGCCGTGGCCGCCTCCAAGCCCACCTGGCTGTCCGCCGAGTCCCTGGAGGTTGCTCTCAAGGCCTTGAAGGGCCAGCAGGTCACGAAGGACAACTACTTGCCGGCTCCCACCATCACGGAGGAGAACCTGGACAAGTTCGTCCGCGCGGACCTGCCGGATTCCTTCTGGACCCAGACCAAGCTGACCGACGATCAGATCAAGGCCCTCTTCCAGAAGTAACGTTTCAAGCAAGTTGGTGGCGAAGGAAGGCCGGCTTGCCGGCCTTCCTTTCCCCACAGGAGCGGAGGGAAGACATTGCCGGGCACAACCAGTTCGCAGGTGGTCCTGGAAGGGCGCAACCTGACCAAGACGTTCCCCGGCGTGAAGGCGTTGACGGACGTCACCATTCAGTGCAAGTCTCACCAGGTGCTGGCCCTGGTCGGCGAGAACGGCGCCGGCAAGAGCACCCTGGTCAACCTGCTGTGCGGCGTCTACCAGCCGGATGGCGGCGAGATCCTGCTGAATGGCACGCCCACGCGGGTGCGGGATCCCCATCACGCGGCTACCCTCGGCATCGCTACGGTGCACCAGGAGCTGAGCCTCCTGCCGCACCTGACGGTGGCCGAAAACATACTCCTGGGCTCTGAACCCGCTGGACGCACCGGCTTCCTTCGGACCAGCGACATCTACCGCCGGGCCGCCGAGGCCCTGGCGGACATCAGCCCCAGCATCGACGTGGACGCCATGGTCTACGATCTGTCCCCGGCGGAGCGGCAGATGGTGGAGATCGCCAAGGCCTGGAGCCAGCGGCCGCGGGTGCTGATTCTGGACGAGCCCACCTCCAGCCTCTCCAAGGTGGAGGCGCAGAACCTGCTCTCGCTGGTGACGCGGCTGCGCTCCCAGGGCACCTCGGTGATCTTCATCTCCCACCGGCTGGACGAGGTCTTCGAGATCAGCGACGAGGTCATGGTCATGAAGGACGGGCACCGGGTGGACACCCTGCCCATCGGCGAACTCGACCGCGGCAAGCTCATCCAACTCATGGTGGGACGCGAGATGACCCAGACCTTCCCACCGCGCCGGCCCACACCGGCCTCGGGGCGGCCGCTGCTGGAGCTGCGCGACGCGGCGCGTCCGGCCAGGCCGCTTGGGACAGCCGGGTCCGCCGGGTCCTGCGGCGTCAGCCTGACGGTGTACCCGGGCGAGATCGTGGGCCTGGGCGGCCTGGAGGGCCAGGGGCAGCGAGACCTGATCCGCGGCATCTTCGGGGCCGAGCCCTTCTCCCGCGGCCAGGTGCTGATCGACGGCAAAGCGGTGCGCATCGACTCGCCCGAGGCCGCCATTGCCGCCGGCGTGGCCTTCATCCCCGATGACCGCAAGGCGGAGGGTCTCGTCCTGCCGCTGTCCATCCGGGAGAACATGATCCTGGCGTCCCTGGCCCGGGTGGTCCGCTTCGGCTTTCTGCAGGGGAAGCGAGAGCAGGCCATGGCGGACGACTACATGGGCAAGCTGGCGGTCAAGGCGCCCTCCGCGGACCAGGTGGTGGGCAACCTCTCCGGCGGCAACCAGCAGAAGGTCATCCTGGCCAAGTGGCTGCTGACCCAGCCCAAGCTCCTGGTGCTGCACGAGCCCACCCGCGGCATCGACATCCAGACCAAGGTGGAGATCTACCGGCTCCTGCGCCAACTGGCGGAGCAGGGGGTCGGCGTGCTCATCGCCACGGGCGACATGCTGGAGCTCATCGGCCTCAGCGACCGCATCTACATCATGTACGAGGGTTCCGTGACCGGTGAGGTCCGGGGTGCCGAGGCCACAGAAGAACGGCTCATGGCCCTGAGCAGCGGGGGAGGTACAGCGTGATGCGCAAAGGGTGGCGCGGTTCCGTAGTCCGCCAGGCGCGTCGCGCCATCCCCATCTACCTGCTGGTCCTGGGCCTGGTGGCCATGACCCTGGTGGTTTCGCCCACCTTCCGCACCGAGCAGAACTTCCGCAACGTGGTGGCGCAGGTGACGCCCCTGGCGGCCGTGGCCGTCGGGCAGACTGTGGTGCTGCTGCTGGGCGGCATCGACCTCTCCATCGGCTCGGTGGTCAGCCTGGCCACCGTCATCCTGTCCTTCAGCGGCCGCAACGGCAGCCTCCACATCGGTCCGGCGCTGCTCCTGGCCCTGGCTGCGGGCGCCCTGGTCGGCTTCCTGAACGGCCTTGGCGTGGTGCGGCTGCGCATCCCGCCCTTGCTGATGACCCTGGCCAGCATGGCGGTAGTTAAGGGCGTGGCCCTCTACCTGCGCGACGCCCCCGGTGGAAGCGTGGACCGGGCCTTCACCCGGTTCCTGAACTGGCACGCCGGCCCGGTGACCATGTTCGGCCTGGCCTTGCTTGTGCTGTACCTGGCGGCCTGGGCGTTCCTCTCCTTCACCCGGCCGGGCCGGCACCTCTACGCCACCGGCGGCGACCGGGAGCATGCCCGGCGGTCCGGGGTGAACGTGGACTGGACGACCATCCTCGGCTACACGCTGGCCGGCCTGGTGGGCGCCATCGGCGGCATCCTGCTGGCGGGCCGTATCTACTCCGGCGACCCGGTCATCGGCGACGCCTACTCCCTGGACTCCGTGGCCGCCTCGGTTCTGGGAGGCACCTCCCTGCTGGGCGGTATCGGCGGCGTGGTGGGGACCCTGGCGGGCGCCGTGTTGCTGGCCATGACCAACAACATCCTCAACCTGCTGAACGTCTTCTCGTTCTACCAGTACATCGTCAAGGGCCTGATTCTGGCCGGCGCCCTGGTGCTCTATCACGTCCGGGGAAGGGGGGCTCATCGTGCGGCCTAACGGTCTGCATCTGAACCTGAACCGCCGCGCCTTAGAGTCCCTGGGGGTCTACGTCTTTCTCCTGATCATTCTGGCCATCATGGCCGTTGTCTCGCCGCAGAGCATGACCACCGGCCACCTGCTCGACCTCGTCCGGCAGGCGGCGCCCCTTGGGGTGCTCGCCGTGGGCCAGACCCTGGCCCTGCTGGTGGGCGGCATCGACCTGTCGGTGGAGGCCGTCATCACCCTGACCAACGTGGTGGCCGCGGCCCTGATGGCCGCCGGCGACCAGACCATCCCCTCGGCTCTGCTGTTTGTCTTGACCATTGCCGCCGCCGTTGGCACGATCAACGGTCTGGCCGTGGCGAAACTCAAGATTCCGCCCTTCATTGCCACCCTGGCCATGGGCACGGTGATTCAGGGCGGCTACCTGGTCTACACCCACGGTTCGCCCACCGGCAAGATTGCCCCCGGCTTCCGGGTCATCGCCGAGGGCTGGATCGGCGGCCTGCCCGTGGCCGGCCTCATCTGGGCCGTGGTCGTGATTCTGGTGGCCATCCTGCTGCGCCGGACCGGGTTTGGCCGTCGCCTGTACGCGACCGGTGGCAACCCGCAGACGGCGCGCCTGTCGGGCATCCCGGTAACCCGGGTGCTGGTGCTGTCGTACGCGCTCACGTCCGTCCTGGCGGCCGGCGCGGGTCTGCTGCTGTCCGCCTACATCGGCCTGGCCTCGATGAGCGTTGGCGCCGGCTACGGCCTCAACTCCATCGCCGCCGTGGTCATCGGCGGCACCTCCTTTGCGGGAGGCCAGGGCGGGCTGTCCGGCACCATCGCCGGCGCCCTGGTGATGGTCCTGCTCCAATCGCTGCTCACCATGATGAACGTGGGCGAACCCGGCCGCCTGGTCATGCAGGGTCTGGTTATCGCCGGCATGGTGGCGGTGTACCAGCTGCGCGGCGCCCGCCGCGGGCGGGCCAGGGCCGGCGGTCCATGGCCCTCCGTGGACCCTCAGCGGTCGGCCTCGGGTCAAGATTACAGAGCAGGTAGTGAAGGTTCGGGACCTTAGGAAACC
>CALMNP010000129.1 GCA_937868875.1 uncultured Bacillota bacterium
AGCGGGCGCCTACCTGGTGCGCCGAGTCGGCCGCGGCCTCCGCCTGAATCAGGGCGGCCCGCCTGCCGTCCTCACTGGCATCCAAGAAGAGCAGACGCGTGGGAAGAAACCCATCGTAGAGCGGGTGGCGGACGCCGATGTTCCAGTCCCGGGCCTCGGCCTCCGGCACCGCGCCCAGCACGTCGGTATAGCTATTGTGAAGCCCAATTTCCGCCCCGCGCCAGGCGTGCCACTCCAGGTCCTCGCCCTGCTCATTGCGGCCGGACCCGGCCAGGCGGCCGAAGCCTCCGTGGAGAGGGACAAACAATTGCGCCATGGGCAGCACCTCGCGTTCAGTCAGTCAGAAAGGCCGCTCCCTGTACGGGTGCGGCCAGGCGGTCCGGGTCTATTATATCGAACCCTGAACTTTTAGCGTAGTATTTGGGACCTCATAAACCCTAAGAGCTCAATCGTCCTCTTCTCCACCAGCCTCCCCAAGGCTGGCGTGGGGGTTTCGCGTGTTGTAAAGGAGCATGAGCCCCTGAAGGTAGGCAGCCTCATCCATGGTCTCACCCGTAGTGGCATCAACTAGCCTGACCCAGGGCTCAGTGCCATCGGAGCTAACGGGCTGAAACAACATCATCGTAACGTTTTCAAACTTCTCCCCGGGGTCGGTGTATTCTTCCCGGTCACTGACCGTGGACAGGAGGTGGGTCGCACGCTGAAACGTGGACACTACACGGCCTTCCGTCTGGTCCTGGTCAGCCCCCACAGGGAAAGCGAACAAGGCACAGACCACGGCGTAGGGAAAGCGCATGTGCAGCGTAATGGCCTCCGTGCAGAGGTCGGCGAAGCGATTCTTGAGGTTCTTGCCAAAGGGGCTGAAGTTGATTGTCTTGATGGATACGGCAAGAATCAACCCGTGTCGCTCATCCGAGTAGCTGACGTCGACCTTCTTGGGACCGAGTCCTCCCTGAAAAGCACGTTCACCAGGCCCGCCGCGATCAGGCTTCACCTTGGGAAACCCAACCATGCGGAGTCCGTCCGCGAGTTCCTCAGCCAGGTGCTTGGAGAGTAACTCCGAGTACCTTTTCTTCTGGGCTTGTGGTACATCGTCGCCAGGGATGGGGCCGGTGCGATTAACAGCGTCCAACAGTCTCATGCGCTTAGCCCCCTGGAGGACCGTCTTTCTCGCAGCAGCTCAGCGGCTTCCTGCAGAAGTTCCGTATCATGCCGCGTGAGTCCGAGCCGACGCTGTAAGATTTCGGAATCAGCCATCGCTCGAGCTTCAGCTTCCCGCCCATTTCGGCAAAGGAAGTCCAGCTTGCGGCCAACCTCGGTAAGCCCGTGGTCCATACCGCCCACAAGCGGGATCAACACGCGCTCGGCCTCTGACGGCTCAAGCTTGAGCATGCCACCACCGAGGCTGTGTCCCTCGATTTCCGTGCTCAGGCGCGTGAGCGAGGTTTGCCAGAGAGTAGACAGAGCTTCTCTTGAGAGGTCGCTACCGGCCTTGATCTGTACGATATGGAGAGTATTGGGTGCGACGGCCTCAGCCTCGTTGCTGACCAAACGCGGCGCATTCCCGCTCATGTATGTGAGGAACGCGTCTGGCTTGTAGACGTGGGGGACTGAATACCATGGGCTGCGTATGCGGCACTTGTAGCTGTGATGAACCTCAGCCGCTTCCCCCTGCTGGATGTAACGTGCAAGCCCTTCGGGCAGCAAGTCTCGCGGCTGAATCCAGAGGAGGTAACCGCCGTCCCCCAGACTCTGCGAGGCGTGCCAGTCATGGTCCGTGTACCTTAACCCAACAAGGTCCCGCCCACGACGAGCCGCCCTGCGCAGAAACCGGACAGGAATCTCGTACTGCTTGACGGTCTCATCTGTGGGATGGAAGAACGCGTTTGCCCCCGTGACGTATCCGATTCCGACCCTGCTGATATCTCCCAGGCGAGCGACTCCGGAGGCGGTCTGCAACTCCCGATAAAGGGTGCGCGCTTTGGGCGGGATGAACTGTTCGACGAGCTTGGTATGCCCGGCTGCAAAGTCCTCGCTATCCAGAGCCTCGGCCCCCAACGGGTTGCCATGCCTCACGAGGTCGGCCAGATCACCTGCATGCTCGAAATCCCGCCACAACACGCTTTGGTGCTGCTCGCCCTGACCCTCGGCCAACAGAAGGAGGGTATCCTCGCTAAGGTCCGGGAAGAGGCGTTTGCGGAACGTTAGGAAGGTCACAACTCGGAAAGACCGGGACAAATGGTCCAGCACGGGGCGCGCGTAGCCGGCGTGGGCGATCTCGGCCGGCACAACCATGGCAAGACGTCCACCCGGCTGGAGAAATCCGGTCGCGTGGACCAGAAATGGTGCCCAGGAGCTCGACAGGCGCGACAATTGCACGCCCTGCGCGGCCGCGGCTGCCAGCGCCACGGCCCGGGAGGGGCCGGTGAATCGCTGGTATCGAATAAACGGCGGATTTCCAATCACCGCGCGTACTTTCGGAGCGGTTGTGGGTGCCACGCCAAAGAAGTCGGCCTGCCACAGGTTCTGGGGTAGGACCCCAAACTCGTCTTGAAGCTTATCCGCAATGCGGTTATGGACACCCCCATCAATCTCCGCGCCGAATACCTGCTGGGCCGGATGCCCGCCTAAAGCTTTGAGACGCTTGCTGGCTGACCTCAGAAAGACGCCGCCACCGAACGACGGGTCGAGCACCGTGTCATTGCTCGAACGCACAGCCCACCAGACAAGGAAGTCGGCTATCTGGGCGTCAGTGTAGTAGGCGCCGAGAGCCTTCCGCTCTGCATCGTGCATCATGTGCGCACCTTTCTCCCTTATCGGTTACCAGTGACTGGTTCTAGCCGTGGCTCCGGTATCCTGCTCGATGTCGAATGAAACTCCCCAACGTTCCCGCTAGCCGAGCACGGTGTTGAAAAGGTAGCCGACAAAGATGATGGTGACGGTCATGATGCCGGCG
>CALMNP010000130.1 GCA_937868875.1 uncultured Bacillota bacterium
AAGGCTGCCGGTGAGAGCTCGGTGCAGTAATCCAACAATCCCTTTCGGGTGTTCTTCACCCATCCATACATCATGCTCAGCTCGTCCATGCTGTCACCTCCTGCCTGACTGTTCGCCGCCCGCCCAACTTGGCCCTTCCCAGGGAGAATCGTCGGGGCCGGCGCCGCGCACGACAGACCCGACATAAAATGACCGGGGTGATGTTTCATGCCTTATGGTGCATTCCCTTACGCAAAGGGAGCTTTCCTGAACGCGCCGATCGGGGTTCTGGCGGGCAGCTACCCGAGGGTGATTGCTCCGGGGTTTGCTCCGTTCGTACCTCCCTGGGGCTGGTGAGCATTAGCCAACGGCACGTAATCTCCACACCGGCTGCTGAGACGCAATAGGGGGCCCCACCAACCAATCAGGTTGGCGGGGCTCCTCCGCCGTGACGGGGACATACTGCAATGGGAGCTCTGAGCGGAAGGGAAGCACCCGGCGCACGGCGTAAAGATAGAGCACCCCGACGTGTCGATTGGACTGAGTCCCGTTCGTCGCCTTAGTAGAAGCAGGTTGAGCGGAGATGTCCGAAAGCCCCGCTTCAAGTAAGAATGGGAGGGTGCAGAGCCATGCGATTCATGATGGTCGTCAAGGCCACCAGGGACTCAGAGGCGGGCGTGATGCCGAGTCAGGAGCTCTTCGACGCGATGAGGAAGTACAACGAGGAGTTGGTGAAGGCCGGCGTGTTCCTCGCCGCTGAGGGACTCCACCCAAGCTCGGACGGCATTCGCATCTCGTACCCGACCCCCGGCGGGAAGCCGGTAGTTACGGACGGCCCCTTCACCGAATCGAAGGAGCTGATCGCCGGCTTCTGGCTGATCGAGGTGAGGTCGCGGGAAGAAGCCATCGAATGGGCGATGCGCGCACCCGATCCCCATGGTGGCGGCCAAGGTCAGATTGAGCTTCGTCAGTTTTTTGACGACGCAGAATTGACCCAAGACGAGGCGTCTCTGGCCAAGGTGGCCGAGCTGCGCCGGCAGGTGGAGAAGTCCAGGCGGTCATGAGGAGTCTCGATATCCATAGAACGGTCGATGCAGTCTGGCGGATGGAGTCCGCCAGACTCATCGGCGTGCTCACGCGGATGGTACGCGACGTGGGTCTGGCCGAAGATCTGGCACAGGACGCCCTCGTCGCCGCGCTGGAGCATTGGCCGGAGTCGGGTGTGCCGGACAATCCGGGCGCCTGGCTCATGACCACCGCGAAGCGTCGGGCGATTGACCTGCTGCGCAGGAAAAAGGTACTCGAACGCAAGTACGAAACCCTCGGCCGAGATGTGGAGTCCCAGCCGGAGCCGGACTTCGACTCCGCGGCCGGTGAGGACATTGGTGATGACGTGTTGCGCCTCATCTTCATGGCCTGTCATCCCATCCTCTCCGCCGAGGCGCGTGTAGCGCTCACGCTGCGTCTGCTGGGAGGACTGACGACCGGGGAGATCGCACGTGCCTTCCTTGTGCCGGAAGCGACTGTCGCTCAGCGGATCGTCCGGGCCAAGCGGACCCTTTCCGCAGCCCGCGTACCGTTCGAGGTCCCAGAGGGGACCGAGCGAACCGGCCGCCTGTCATCGGTGCTCGAGGTCATCTACCTTGTGTTCAATGAGGGGTACTCGGCGACCTCCGGGGATGACTGGGTCCGCCCTACGCTGTGCGAGGAAGCGCTCCGCCTGGGCCGCATCCTGGCCGAACTCACTCCCGGTGAGCCGGAGGTCCATGGCCTCGTCGCCCTGATGGAGCTTCAAGCGTCCCGACTGAGGGCCCGGATTGGCCCGAGGGGCGAGCCCATCCTGCTGGCCGACCAGCACCGTGCGCTCTGGGACCAACTCCTCATCCATCGCGGCGTGTCGGCCCTGGAACGCGCCAGGAAGCTAGGCGGGACGCTGGGCCGGTATACACTTCAGGCCTCGATTGCCGCCTGTCACGCACAGGCGCGCACCCCCGAGGAGACAGACTGGACCCGCATTGCGGCGCTCTACGACGCGCTGGCGCAGATTGCACCGTCGCCCGTCGTGGAGTTGAACCGTGCGGTTGCCCTGGCGATGGTGTTTGGTCCGGCAGTTGGCCTGGAGCTTGTTGACGCGCTCATGTCGGAGCCGTCACTCAAGGGCTATCACCTCTTGCCGAGCGTGCGCGGCGATTTTTTGGCCAAGCTCGGTCGGTTCGATGAGGCACGCCTGGAGTTCGAACGCGCGGCCTCCCTTACTGACAACCTGCGGGAGCGCGAGATGCTCCTCGAGCGAGCCGCGGCGTGCTTGCACGACGAGGAAGCTCCGTAGCCTTTTGAAGGACGGGGCACAGAATGGGATCTACGCTGAGAATGAAGCCCCGCCAGTGTGTTGGCGGGGCTTCATTCTTCCTGAACTTGCGGGCGGCTCTCACGGCAGACACGTGCCGCAAAATGTACAGCCCTCGCCTTCAAGATCAATCCGCCTGCTGCACTGCGGACACGGTCCCAGAGCCAACACCATCACCCCCTGCATCCAGTGACTCGAGTTCATTCTGGGACAGAGCAACGACATAGAGCGTCCAAGCCGGATAAACCAGGAGAGTGCCGTAACGCAGGCTCCCGGCAATCACCGCAATCAGGCCGCCTACCAGGAGGGTTCTCCAGCGTCTCCGCAGCAGCGGTTTCAGCGGTCGGCCCAGAACCAACAGGGCCATCGCCGGCACCAACAGGCCCGTCCGTACCAGGATCAGGATCCAGTCCATGCTGGTGTTGAGGAATCGCCATGTCAGCAACTGGCCGTCCCCCACGGGGTACAGCAGGAGCGCCGTCAGGGAGACCGCTGATGCAAGGGCCGCGAGAACCATTCCTGCCGCCAAGCCCCACAACAAGTAGCGCCAAAACCACCTCTTTCCCGCCTGGGTGAAGTGTCTTACGTCGATGTCCAGACCCCTCACGGCTCTGTTAAAGGATCCCAGGGCGGCAGCGCCAATCCAGACCGCCACGAGGATGCGAATGTTCGCCTGGATCCACAACCAGACATCTAGGGGGCTTCTGCCCCCGAGGAACGTATCAATCTGCTGCGGGGACATTCCAGCCAGTGCATGCCTGGAGCGAAAGAACTGTATGGCCATGACCGCAAGATCCCAGGCCCCAAAGGTGCCGAGCGTCACCGCCTTGGTTCGGAACCCCAACCAGCCGACCAGCAGAAGGAGTCCATAGGCGGCCACCGCCAGGCGATATGCCCTCCACCCTCCCTCGGACAGGCGGTTCCGCAGGTCGGGGCCAAAGGCCCCCACTCCTGCACGGAGTCCCAACCGCTCCATGGGGTCTGCGAGAATCCGGCTTGCCGCGAGGCCCAGTACGAACCCTGCCACGATCCACAGTACCGAGACCGCCACTGGCTCCTGCACAACGGTTCCTGCTACACCCGCGCCCAACACAGCCCCCAACCAGGGCCGCGCGAGGACGCCTGGGGCCAGAAGGCTGATGCCCACGGCCCAGATCAGCCAGAGCAGCGCCACGTTCAACGGGTCCGCCCACTGGATCATGGAATCCCCCCATTGTCCCAACCCAAAGGGTGATTCTTCAGTGTAACGGCAAAATTCCTCTCTGACGATGCCGAAGAGAAAGAGAGCGGAGCGGGTGGCCTCTCCTCCGATGTTCTGTCCAAGGCTCATTTCACGCAGCCGATCAAGGGGGCATACGCAGGTTGGAGCACGCACAGGAAAGCCGGCTGAGTCTGCAGACCAGACGCCTCACCCTGGTCCCTTTTACAGCCGAATTGATGGGACTGGTCCTAACCGATCGATCTGAACTGGCCAGGAGGCTGTCGGCCATCACACCAGACGAATGGCCGGGCCCGGACCTGGCGGAAGCCCTCCCCTGGCTGTTGGAGCAGCGCCGGGCGCAGCCCGAACCGGGGGAATGGGACTGTCTGATCGTGCACACGGATGACGCCACGGTCATTGGCGATCTCGGCTTCAAGGGGGGACCTGATGCCAAGGGTGTCGCGGAACTGGGCTACAGCATCATCCCCTCCTATCGTCGTCAGGGCTATGCCTTTGAGGCTGCTCGGGCCGCAGTGGACTGGGCGACGGGGCGACCGGAAATCAGTCGGGTCGTCGCAGAGTGCCTGAAGGACAACCTGCCGTCCGTCCGCGTGCTTGAGAAGCTGGGCTTTCGCCAGACCGGACGAGACGGGGACCTGCTGCTCTGGGAACTGGACCGTTAGCCGACAGGCCGACTCACTCCGTTGAACCGCGGGCCTGGCCGCAAGGCTGCATGCGACGACGGAGCTGCCTGACTGGGTCGCGGACCCAACAGCGTTCCGCAGCGCAATGCGTGCACAGGGATCCCTCCCAAGGTGGAAATCGGCCATATCGGCACGACACAGCTGCGGACCCTATTCTAGTCGCCCCGGAGTTGTAGTCGGATCGCACCAGAGTTGTAGCCGGGGTAGCATCTTTGCATGCCCCGGCTACCTGCACCGCGCAGCCAGCTTTGCAGCTGTAGTTCACTGCACATCTAGGGGTCGAATCGCGTGAACAGCCGGTGAATCTGATGCGGGAAGCTGCCGATGAACATGAACGGGCAGGCGCCGTCCACCAGGGCCATGCCGGCGGAGCGGGCGAGGGCTACCGCCTCGGGCGAGACCGCGCCCTCGCCGGTGGCCCGGTACAGCCAGACGCGCCGGATGCCAGCGGCCTGGCAGTCCTGCACCACGGCGGCTGACTGTGCGGCTGGCACCATGACCAGGGCGCCGTCCACCGGTTCGGGCAGGTCCCGCAACGAACGGTAGTAGCGCATGCTCTCTGTGCTCTCCGCCGACGGGTTGACGGCGTACACCTGGTAGCCGGAATTCTGAAACTGCCTGTACATCATCCGGGAAAAGTCATCCTTGTCGCGCGAGACGCCAACCACGGCAATCCGGCGCTGGTTCAGGAACTCACGTATGACGCTGCGAGAAGGCATGAAGTCCGTCTCCTTTCTTCTGTAACCCAACGCGCCACTTACGCGGCCCGCTGGATGGTGAGGTAGTAGAGGCCGCCCAGACCGTAGAACAGGGCCACGAGGCTGAACAGCCAGCCCACGATGGGCAGGGCAACCGCTACGGTCGTAAGGACGGCGCCGATCAGGAAGATCACCGGCCACCGGAGGTTGCGGAAACCCCTTACACGGTCGGCAAGCAGCTTGCCGGCAGACCACGAAACCAGGACCTGGCTCAGGTAGATCAGAGCCGGGAACAGGGCCATGGTCACCAGGCTGAGAGGGATCCCCATCACGGTGGCCAGGAGGAGCAGAGTGCCAACCGGGACCGCAAGCAGGACCGCCAATCCGGCCAGGGCGGTCCGCCAGGGTCTCGTCACGATGATCTCGGGGTAGCGGCGGCGCAGGTTAGGAAACAGGGCCAGGGCGGCCAGGCCCACCGGCAGGAAGCCCAGAATCCGAAGCAGCTTCCACCAGGTGTTGCCTGTGGCGGTCGCCCTGGAGGCGTCGAACAGCTCGTTCTGGTGGAACGCCACCTCACCGGTGCGTGCGCCCTGCTCAATCGTCGCCGGGCGGCCGCTGGTGTAGTCAACCGGTCCGGCAATGACGGCCCCGGAGCCGAGGCGGAGGCTGTCGGTGTACGCCTTGAGTTCCTTGCCAATCTGTCCGTCCACGTCGACGCGGGTGCCGCCCAGGAGGGCACCGCGCCCGATCTTGCCGTTCGCACGGACCAGGTTGCCGGCCAGCAGCCCGGAATTGCCCACATAGGCGCCCGGCTCGAGAGTCACGTTGTACCCCGCTGCGGCGAGCGTCCTCTCGATGCGGCCGGAGACGAAGACGCGCGTGGCTGCACCAAAGACGGAACCGGTGACGGTACCCTTGATCTCCACCCGGTCGCCGCTGGCGATAAGGTTGCCGTTGACCGTGCCATTGACCACGATGCTGTTGCCCAGGGCCAAGACGTCGCCGTTAATGATGCCATCGATGATGACGTTGGTGCCGTTGAGCGACATGTCGTCGTTGATGACCTCGTCTTTCTGGATCACCACACGGTCCGATTGACGCCAATCCATGGCCATGGCCGGAGCGGCCATCACGAAAAGCGAGACCAGAGCCATCAGGAACATCGCCAGTAACTTTCGCACGGGACTTGTCCTCCTTCGCTTATGAATCCATCGACCGAGCCGCACGGCTGCGGTCGAAACTCAATCCTCCACATGGACCGAGACCAGGTGCAGGTTCAAGTCGCGGATGCGGTCCAGAAGCCCATGCAGGGCGGTCTGATCGCGGATCACGACGTGAAGCGTGGCCTCCCCGTTCTCGTGGTTGACGACCGTGGCCTGGTCAAACCAGGCGGCCCATCGATCATCCAGATGCCCTTTGACCCGGATCGCATAGGGCACTCCCTCTGCCATGGCGCTATCTCCCGGCGACGGCGCCCAGGCCCTGGCCGTAGACCAGCTCGCCGCCGGTGTAGCCGGTTGCCACGATCAGAGCGATTCCAACGGCAGCGAGGGCGAAATAGGCAGTCAACGGGCCTGCCGGCACGTTCGCCTCCGGATCGCCCGGGGCGCGAGGTCGTGCCTGGCGAATGCGGAAGTAGATGCGGCCGGCGGCCATGAGCCCGAAAAAGAGAGTCGCCAGGATGGCGAGCACAGTGTGAAGCTGGAGTACCGTGCCCGCCCCTCCGCTCGGAATGGACTGGGCGTCAAGGCTGCCGGTGAGTAGTGCGGCCAGCGCTCCGGCGGTGCCCAGCACCAGGTGGACGAAGCCGGCCTGGCGCCAGGCGTAGCGCCACACAGATACGGCGTCGACGAGCACACCGCCCATGAGCAGCACGATGGGTAGATGGACGACGATCGGATGTAGGGGATGACCGAACACCAGCAATTCCTCCTTTCGAATTCTCGACAGGCGCCGCGGCTAGACCCAGGTCACGCCCGCCAGCTCTCGCCTGATGCCCCGCTGGTAGCGGTAGCGCGGGTAGCCCAGGATCATGCCGGACACCACCTCGTGGTCGGCCGGCACGTGCAGCATGGTGCGCAGGGCCGGGGTTGCGTTGACGGCGGGCGGCACCATTCCGCTGGCAGTGGCGCCGAGCCCCAGCGAATGCGCCGCCAGCAGCCCGTAGGCCAGGGCGATAATGCCGTCCTGGGTGTGGTTCGCCGAGGCCCGTTGGGCGTGAAAGAGGAGCATGGCCGGCGCGCCCCGGGTGATCTCGTCCGGGCCCGACGCCTTCATCGCTGGCAGCAACTGCGTTAACTTGGGCATTAGATGGTTCTCCAGGGTGTCCATGTTCTCGGGTCCGGCGCTCCGTCTGATGATGGGGCGGATCAGCGGGTTCTTCATCCCGGCCACCATGTTGGCGTAGAACTTGACGATGTGCGGCAACATCTCGGCAATGGCGGTCCGGTTGGTCAAGGCGATTACGGCCGTCTTGTGGGGCGGGAATCCCATGGGGGCCAGGGCCACAGCCGCAATGACCTTCTCCAGCAGTTCCTGGGGAACGGGCCGGTCCTCGAAGCGCCGAACGGCGCGGCGGCTGACGGCCAGACGGTAAAACGCGGAGTAGTCGACGGCATCCCGCGGGCGATCGAACGGGATGAAGTCCCGCTGGTACGTTAGGTCACCCACGAAGATGGACTCGCTGGGACAGACGGCCATGCACTGGCCGCACTGCTCACAGAGCGAGGCCCGGGCCGGGTTGCGGCCGGGAAACTGGCCTTCGACCTGGTCGATGGCCCCATTCGGGCAGATGGCGGCGCACAGGTCGCACCTGGAGCAGGTGTCGGTATCGATCCGCATTGCAACAGCCATTCTTTTCGCCTCCCTGTCACGGTCCGGACAGCACCTGCCGCAATCCCATCGGCCTGGCGCTGCCTGGCTATCAACTGCTGTCGTGCCCACTGTACCCGCCCCGGAGTTGTATCCGGATCGCACAAAAGTTGTAGCCGGGGTTGCATTTCGGCAAGCCCCGGCTACCTACAACTCTGCAGCAACCGTTCTACTACAGCCCTCCTACAGCAGCCCCCTGTCGCGCGCCGTCGCAGCGCCTGCGTTCTCATCCTGGTTGGGGGGTTCGCCGTACATCTGGTCAGGCGCCAGCAGGCCGGGGTATCGGCTGCGCAGCCGGGACCGCATGGCAAAGCAGAGGTGGCAGGCGTCAGCTTACGTCTCCTGCTCCGGAACGCCGAACTCGCGTGCCAGTTCCGCTGGACCGCCCCGAAGGAGCGGCCCCACCACCGGGTGCCGTGCCGGATCATAGTCCCGGACCAGGTCCGCCAGTGGGGTCATCAGGCCGTTTCCCATCACCAGTCCCTGGCACAGGTGCACCCAGCCCTGCCCGTCCAGGTGGACGCGGTCCGGGTTGTCCAACTGCTCGTGGGGACAGCGGTTGAAGGTCGACCAGTGCTGAGGTGGTACCTGGGCGGCCAGCTTTTCCGCAGCTCTCCCCCGGTACATGACGCCGCCCTGGCACCCGGGCTCCGTGTGGATGGTGGTGACGGGCATCCCCAGTTCACGTGCAGCCGCCCGGGCCGTGGCTGCCAGGCTGATGTTGTCGTGCAGTTGGTCGTCGCTGACGGTGAAGTCGGCGAGGCCCAGTTCGGCAAGCGGCTTCAGCTTTTCGGCCGCGGCTTCCCACGAAGTGGCCCAAAACCCGTTGGTGACCACACCGACGTTCCAGCCGCGCTCCCGCGCCTCCCGAACGCCCGCCAGCAGCAGATCGTATCGGAGGAACGGCTCCCCGCCTTCGAAGTAGACGGACTCCACCGTGCCGAGCCGCTCCCCTTCGTCAAGAAGATGGCGGAGGTTCTTCAGCGCCAGATCGTCACGGGCATTCGGACCGCCGAAGACGAAGCAGCGATCACACTCTGCCGTACATTCATAGGTCAGGAGAAAATGCAAACTGCTGAGAGCCATGTACCACACCTCGTCTCGCTTCTCTAGTTGCTGTCCACGGGCGCTTGCTGCAGGCGCACCCAAAAGTTGTCGTGCCCAGTGTAGCCGCCCGGAGGTTGTATGCGGATCGCACAAAAGTTGTAGCCGGGGTTGCATCTCTGCATGCCCCGGCTACCTATTGCTCTGCAGCAACCGTTCTATGACAGCCCTTCTACAGCAACCCCAGCTCTCGCGCCCGTGCCAGGGCCTGCGTCCGATGGGTGACTCCTAACTTCCCGTAGATATTGTAGACGTGCCGCTTCACCGTCGCCTCGGAGATATAGAGCTTTCTCCCGATCTCCGGATTCGTCAGGCCCGTGGCGATCAGCCCCAGCACCTCCCGTTCCCGGTCCGTCAGCGCTTCGGCCATGGGCGGCCCCGCGTTATCGGCGTTGCCATCCGGCAAAGGGCCGCCCCCGAGCAGCCGGGATGCATAGGCATGGCCAGAAGCCTCCAGCAGCCTGACCATGACCGGTCCCTCGTCCAGGAAGATGCGGATATAGCCCTCGGGTTCCGCCACCGCAAGCGCATCGGCCAGCAGTCCGAGCGCCGCCGTTTTGTCGCCAGTGGCATCGGCTGCCAGTACTTGCAGTACGGTGGCCGCCAGCCAGTTCCCCATGCGTCCCCCCGCACGGGCGGTCGCTGCCTGCCGGGACAGCGCCTCCCTGGCCTCCGGCGCCCGGCCCTCCGCCAGCAGCAGCCGTGCCCGAATGCTCTGCTCCTGCTCGTACAGGTTTGCCACAGAAGGGTCTACGCCGGGCAGGTGCTCCTCTGCCCAAGCCCCGGCTGCCCCGGCCTGTACCAGATGCCACTGTACAGCGCAGGCCGCTAAGGCCAGTTGGGCGGGCAACCCCACCTGGAAACGGGATACGTACGATTTGGCTGTGTCCAGACTGCGCCGGAGGGCCGAGAGGTCGCCGCGGGCGCCATAGAGCCGTGCCAGGCTGATGTGCGCACTTACGGTCACATAGGGAATGGACCCACCGTGCCCCCGTTCCAGCGCCTCCTGCAGGTACCTTTCAGCCTCAGCCAGATCCCCCTGTTCCCGCAGCACTTCACCAAGCCAGGGGAGCGCCAGCGCACTGACGTAATTTCGCCGGCCGCCGTGCTCATCGGCCCAGTGCAGGGCCGTCCGCAGCCGCTCTGTTGCCTCATGCAGCCGGCCGCTGGTGATCAGCATCTCGGCGTGCGCCACCAGCGCGGAAACCCCCATGGCAACGTTGCCGGATTCGCGGCATAACTGCTCGACCATGCGGTACGACCGGTCGGCATCATCCAGGTCGCCGAGCATGTCGCTGCAGGAGGCGAGGGTGAATGCCACGATGGCACGGACCCCCGAGTCCGTAGGCGCCAACAGTTGCATCGCCTCACGCCCGCGGGCGATAGCGTGGGGAAAATCACCCGCCAACAAGGCCCGATAGGCGTGTACTCCCGCGGCCTGTCCGAGCAGATGGTCCCCGTTGGCCATACCCGATGCCTTTCCTGCAGCGACATCCGCCAACCGGGCGGCTTCCTCGGTGTTTCCCATCAGCGCCGTGGCCCAGGCCTGCT